>JARBUN010000137.1 GCA_029239635.1 Microbacterium sp.
CCCCGCGTCCGCGGCATCCGATCCCCGTCCGCCCCGCCTGCGCCGTGACGATCCGCGCCGACCGCGCCTGTCGCTGATCCGGCGGATGGCCGTGCTCGGTGGGGCCGACAACGACGTGCTCAACGAGGTGCCCGAAGAGGTTCCGCGCTTCGTGCAGATGTTCCTCGTGCTCGCGGGGACCGCGCTGGTGTCGTCGCTCTCGATGATGTTCGCGCTGCTCACGGGCGTGCGCGTCAGCCTGTTCCTCGCGATCCCGCTGGCCCTGGTGTGGGGCCTCATCATCTTCAACCTCGACCGCTTCCTCACCTCGACGATGCGCCCGACGAAGAACGTCTTCCGCCTGCTCGGGCTCGCCTTCCCCCGCGTGATCATGGCTGCGCTCATCGGCATCGTGGTGGCCGAGCCGCTCGTGCTGCAGGTGTTCCAGAACGACATCGCCCGCGAGGTGAACTCCACGAACGTGACGCAGGCTCTGAGCGATCAGGATGCCGTGACCAACGGCCCCGAGAAGCAGGCCCTCGACGCCGCCAGCGCCCAGGTCTCGGCGCTCGAGAACCAGGCGGCGACCGGCATCGTCGCGGGAACCTCCTCGACCTCGGCCGAGTCGGCCGCCGCCCAGCAGACCGTGGACCAGCTCACGCAGCAGCTCGCGGCCCAGCAGTCCGTCATCGACCAGGCGCGCGCGGTGTACCAGTGCGAGCTGACCGGGCAGGGCGCGGGAACCGTCCCGGGCTGCACCGGGGTCGCCGGCAACGGGGCGAGCTCCGACGCCGCGAAGGCGCAGCTCGCTCAGGCGCAATCGTCGTACGACGCCCTGTCGACGCAGCTGCAGCAGGCCCAGACCGCGCTCGCGACCGCCAACGCGGCGGGCACCGAAGCCGCGGCATCCTCCGCCGACCAGAACAAGAAGCAGGCCGAGGACCAGCTGCCCGCTGCCCGCACCCAGTACGAGACCGCGCTGGCCGCGTACAACCAGCGCGCCGCCTCCATCGCCGACGGCAACGCGGGGGCGGTCGGTCTGCTCAGCCAGATCACGGCCCTCGAGAGGCTGTCGGATCGCGAGCCGGTGCTGCGGTGGGCGCACTATCTGATCGCGGCCCTGTTCTTCATGATCGAGCTGCTGCCGGTGCTCGTGAAGGTGCTCACCGGGTTCGGCGGGCCCTCGCTCTACGAGAAGGCCGAGAAGATGCGCGGGCAGATCGCCCTCGACCGCGTCACCGCGCGGACGTACCGCAAGCGCGCCGACGTGATCGTCGACGAGGCCGCGCGCGTTCCCGTGGCCACGGCCTGATGGTCGTCTGGAGCGCGGGGCTGCTGCTGTATCGCCTGACCCCGGAGCCCGAGGTGCTGATCGCCCACATGGGCGGACCGTTCTGGGCGAAGAAGGATGCTGGCGCCTGGTCGATCCCGAAGGGGGAGTACGACCCCGAGTCGGAGGGGGCTCTGGATGCCGCCCGCCGCGAGTTCCGTGAGGAGCTCGGAGTCGATGCGCCCGAGGTCGCCTGGGCCGAGCTCGGCACGTTCGGGTACTCGAGCGGCAAGAAGGTCGTCGTCTTCGCGGGCGACGGCGCCGGGTTCCCGGCATCCGGGTTCACGTTCGGGGAGTTCGAGATGGAGTGGCCGCCCCGTTCCGGACGGCGGGCGTCGTTCCCCGAGGTCGACCGCGCCGAGTGGATGAGCCTGGATGCCGCCCGTGACGCCCTCGTGAAGGGCCAGCGTCCCGCACTGGACGCTCTCGCCGCCGCTCTCGAGGCCCTGCGCGGCTGACGCGGCGGCGGCTCCCGTTCTGGTCGGGGCCGCGCCGCGGGCGAAACTCCTGAGAAACGGAGAATGCCCACCCCGCCTCCCGCGTGATCACGCGGCGGTGGGGTGGGCGGGGGCGATTTCTCAGGAGTTTCGCCCCGGGTGGCGCCGCAGCGCCGGTATCACGGGCGCAGCAGCACCTTGCCGACGCGCGGCGCGTCGCTCGCGGTGACGGCCTCGACGATGTCGTCGAGACCGAAGGTCGCCGCGACGGGGAGGGTGAGGGTGCCGTCGGCGAGGTACCGCGACAGCTCGCCGAACAGGGCGCCGCGGGTCTCGGCATCCATCGTCTTGCTGACGACGCTGCCCCAGAAGCCCTTCACCGTGGCTTGGCGGAAGATGAGGTCGCCGGCACCGAGCTCGAGCTTGCCGGCGCCCATCGACCCGAAGATCACGAGCGTGCCGTTCTCGCTGAGCAGCGACAGCACCTGGCCGGCGGCGGGGCCACCGACCGAGTCGACGCCCGCGACGACCTTCCCGTCGCCGACGAGGGCGAGGGCCTTGTCGCGCCAGTCATCCGCGTCGGTCGACACGATGTTGCCGATGCCCTGGGCCGCGAGCTCCTCGACGGCGCTCCGGCGACGCACGAGACCGACGACGTTGACGCCACGGGCCGCGGCGATCTGCGCGACCATGCGGCCGACCGCGCCGTTGGCGGTGTTCTGCACGATCCAGTCGCCGGCCTTCAGGTCGAGCGAGTGCAGCAGGCTGATGGCGCTGAAGGGCATCGAGACGAGCTGCGAGGCGACCTCGTCGCTCAGGCCCTCGGCGACGGGGATGAGGCCGGCGGCCTTGGTGACGACCTGCTCGGCCCACACGCCGAAGGTGCCGCCGGTGGCGACGCGCTGACCGACGGTCAGACCCCCGACGCCCTCGCCGAGCTCTTCGATGACGCCGACGGCCTCGGTGCCGGCGCGGGCGGGCAGCTCGGGCTTGAAGCCGTACGTGCCGCGGATCGTCCACAGGTCGTGGTTGTGGATGGGCGACAGGAGGACGCGCAGGCGCACCTCGCCGGGGCCGGGGGTCGGGTTCTCGACCTCTTCGACGCCGAGGACGTCGGCCGGTTCGCCGAACTCGTGGTGGATGACTGCGCGCATGGATTCCTCCTGTGGTTATTTTGTAACGACCGGTCTAATATAGACCTCGGGCCTGCGAATGCAACCCGGAAGACGCGGAACAGCCGAAAGGCGGAGGAGGAACATGGGCAGGATGCCGAGCTTCGAGCGCTCCGCCGTCGTCGACGCTGCGCGCGACGTGTTCTGGCGGCGCGGCTACGCCGAAGCGGGCATCACCGAGCTGGAGGACGCCACAGGCCTCACCCGCTCGAGCCTCTACAACGCCTTCGGGAGCAAGCGCGGTCTCTTCGACGCCGTCCTCGCCGCCTACCTGGACGACGTCGTGCGCACGCGCCTGCGCCCGCTCGGCGGGGGAGACCCCGGCGCGCTCGAGGCGTACGTCGCCGAGATGATCGACGGGATCGCCGCCGATACGCCGCGGGCGCGTCTCGGGTGTCTGCTGCTGAACGCCGGGTCGTCGCCGCTCGCGACCGACGACGCCGAGGTCCGCACCCTGGTCTCGGACTACGCGGCGGAGATGCGCGCCGCCATCCGCGCGGCCGTCGCCGACCGCCGTCCGGACCTGACCCCGGATGCCGTCGACGCGCTCGCCGCGGTCTGCGCCTCGCTCGTGGTCGCGGGGCTCACTCTCGCCCGCGCCGACCGTGATGCGGCGCTCGCGACCCTGGCATCCATCCCCACGACCCTGGAGTCGTGGGGCCGGGGCTGACCGCGCCCTCACCGGGATCTCGCCGGATCGGCGGAACCGCGGCTCAGGCCAGCTTCACCGCGGTGCCGTAGGCGACGACCTCTTGGAAGTTCTGCGCCACCTCGCTCGTGTCGAAGCGCATCGCGATCACCGCGTCGGCGCCGAGCGCCTGCGCCTCCTCGATGAGGCGCTGCTTGGCCTCGTCGCGGCTCTCCTGGAGCTGCTTCGTGAGGCCCTGCAGTTCACCGCCGAAGATCGACTTGAGGCCGGCGCCGAACTGCACGCCGATGTTGCGCGCGCGGACGGTCAGGCCGGTCACCTCCCCGAAGACTTCGGTGATCTGGCGGCCGGGGACATCGTTCATCGTCGTGACGAGCATGCGCTCAGTGTGACAGCGGGTGAGCCCGCGGGCGAGAGGCAATCGCCTCAGGTTTCGTGTGCGCTCCTTGTGCGTCCGCTGATTGACGGATGCCGCTGACCGGGCGAATCTGCCTACGCTGGGGTCATGACGATCACGCATCACCTCCGTGTCCATCGCAGCGAGGAGAGTTTGGCTCGGGAGGGGCAGTTGGCGTGGTCTTTGGCGCGGGTGGCTGTGGATCCGGTGGCGGTGGATGCCGATGTGGTGGACATGATCATCAATCGGGTGATCGATAACGCGGCGGTGGCGGCGGCGTCCCTGTCGCGTCAGCCGGTGAGTGCGGCGCGTCAGCAGGCGTTGGATCACGCGGTGTCGATCGGTGGGGTCGGGGCCACCGTCTTCGGGTGCGCGGTGGAGCGGCGGTCGAGCCCGGAGTGGGCGGCGTGGGCGAACGGTGTCGCCGTGCGCGAACTGGATTACCACGACACGTTCCTCGCGGCGGAGTACTCCCACCCGGGCGACAACATCCCCCCGATCCTCGCCGTCGCCCAGCACACCGGCCGTGACGGGGCCGCCGTGGTGCGCGCCCTGGCGACCGCGTACGAGGTGCAGATCGACCTGGTCCGGGCGATCAGTTTGCACAAGCACAAGATCGATCACGTCGCCCACCTCGGCCCTGCAGCCGCCGCCGGGATCGGCACCCTCCTGAGCCTGGATCAGGACACGATCTA
>JARBUN010000038.1 GCA_029239635.1 Microbacterium sp.
TCGGTCACGGGCACCACGTACAACTACACCGCGAACCCCGACTATTGGAACAAGGACGCGGTGAAGTACCAGAACCTCACCATCAACGTCCTCGAGGACCCGACCGCGACGCTCAACGCGATCCGCGCGGGTGAGGCCAACGGCGCGAAGATCGCCGACAACAACACGATCAGCGAGGTCGAGGGCGCCGGTTGGACGATCGAGTCCAATGAGCTGGACTTCCAGGGCCTGCTGCTGCTCGACCGCGCCGGCACGATGGCGCCCGAGCTCGCCGACGTGAAGGTCCGTCAGGCCATCAACATGGCCTTCGACCGCGAGGCGCTGCTGCAGTCGCTGCAGACGGGCTACGGCACCGTGACCGAGCAGGTGTTCCCGAAGACCTCGGTCGCCTACGACGAGTCGCTCGACAGCACGTACCCGTACGACCCCGCCGCCGCGAAGAAGCTCCTCGCCGACGCGGGCTACCCGAACGGCTTCACGCTGAACATGATGTCGACGCCCGCGTTCCAGCAGACGTTCGACCTCGTCGCACAGCAGCTGTCGGACATCGGGATCACGGTCAACTACACCGACCCCGGCACCGGCAACTTCATCACCGACATGCTCGCCCCGAAGTACCCGGCGACGTGGATGGCGCTGGAGCAGAACCCCGACTGGCAGCTGATCAACTTCATGATCGCCCCGGACGCGACCTTCAACCCGTTCAAGTACGAGGACCCGAAGGTCGACGCGCTGATCTCGACGGTCCAGAACGGAACGCAGGACGAGTCGGACGCCGCGGTCAAGGAGCTGAACACCTACATGGTCGACCAGGCCTGGTTCGCCCCGTTCTTCCGCGTCCAGGGCACGTTCGCGACCGACGCGAACACGAACCTGGAGTTCTGGCCCACCAACGCCTACCCGTCGATCTTCGACTTCTCGCCGAAGAACTGATCCGTCCGTCGGTCCGTCCGCGCCCCGGCGCGGGCGGGCCGGCCCGGGCCCCAGGGACCACACATGCTCGCATTCATCGTGCGCCGACTCCTCTCCGGTGTCGTGCTCATCGCCGTCATCTCCTTCCTCGCGTTCACCCTCCTCTACGCCGCGGGCGGCGACATCGCCCGTCGCATCCTCGGCGAGAACGCCACCGCCGAGACCGTCGCCAAGAAGACCGCCGAGCTGGGCCTGAACCGCCCCCTGCTCGCGCAGTACGGCGACTGGCTCTCCTCCGCCGTCACGGGCAACCTCGGCCGCAGCTGGTTCAACGGCGAGCTCGTCTCCGTGAGCGTCAGCGGTCGCCTCTCCGTCACCCTCTCGATCGTCATCGGCGCGACCCTCGTCTCGGCGATCCTCTCGATCCTCCTCGGCGTCCTCGCCGCCCGCCGCGGCGGCGTGATCGACGCCGGCGTCCAGTTCCTCTCGCTCGTCGGCTTCGCCGTGCCGGGCTTCCTCATCGCACTGCTTCTCGTGCTCGTCTTCGCGGTGAACCTCGGCTGGTTCAAGGCCACCGGCTACACGCCCCTCACCACCTCGTTCAGCGGGTGGGTGGCATCCGTCGTCCTCCCGATCGTCGCGCTCTCGATCGGCGCGATCGCCACCGTCGCGCAGCAGGTGCGCGGCTCGGTGATCGACGCCACCTCGCGCGACTACGTCCGCACCCTCCGGGCCCGCGGCCTCAGCGAGAACTCGGTCATCTACCGCCACGTCCTGCGCAACGCCGGCGGCCCCGCCCTCGCGGTGCTCGCCGTGCAGTTCGTCGGACTCCTCGGCGGCGCGGTGATCGTCGAGCAGATCTTCGCCATCCCCGGCATGGGCCAGCTCAGCGTCCGCGCCACCACGCAGGGCGACATCCCCGTCGTCATGGGCCTCGTGATCGCGTTCGCGATCATCGTCGTGGTGGTCAACCTCCTCATCGACCTGGCTCAGGCCGCTCTCAACCCGAAGGTGCGACTGTCATGACCGCCATCGCCGTTCCCCCCACCGTCCCGGTCGCCCCGGTCCGCGTGGCGCTGTTCCGCCGCCTGACGCGGCGTCCCCTCGGACTGATCTCGCTCGGCTTCCTCGCGGTCATCGCCGTCCTGGCGGTCGTCGGCCCCCTCGTGGCCCCCCAGGACCCGAACTTCGCCGACATCCGCGCGATCCTGGCCAGCCCCTCCGGCGCTCACCTCCTCGGCACCGACGGCAGCGGTCGCGACGTGCTCTCGCGCCTGCTCGCGGCCACGCAGACGAGCATCGCCGCGGCCCTCATCGCCCTCGTCGTGGCCGTCGTCCTCGGTGTGGTCAGCGGTTTGATCGCCGGCTACTACCAGGGGTGGTTCAACACCGCCGCCACGTGGGTCACCGAGCTGAACATGGCCCTCCCCGGCATCGTGGTGCTGCTGGCGGCGCGCGCCGTGCTCGGCCCCTCGGTCTGGCTGTCGATGGTGATCTTCGGCATCCTGCTCGCCCCGGCCTACTTCCGCCTCGTCTACGCCTCGGTCACCGCGGTGCGCAGCGAGCTGTACGTCGACGCGGCGCGGGTGTCGGGTCTGAGCGACCTCCGCATCATCGGACGCCACGTCTTCTCGGTCGTGCGGGCGCCCATCATCATCCAGTCGGCGATCATCGCCGGCATCGCCATCGCGATCCAGTCGGGCCTGGAGTTCCTCGGCCTCGGCGACGTCAACGTCCCCACCTGGGGTTCGATGCTCACCGACGGGTTCAAGAACATCTACAAGAACCCCGTGCTGCTGGTGTGGCCCTCCCTCGCGATCGCCCTGACCTGCATCGCCCTCACGCTGCTCGCCAACGTGCTGCGCGACGAGCTCGAGCGCACCGTCACCGTGCGGCGCCGTCGCCGCCGTGCGGTGCTCACCGCGACCGGGTCGATCGCCACCGCGACCACCTCCGTGGCGCTCGGCGGGGGCGACCTGACCGACCCCGACGAGATCCCCGAGGTCGCCGACGGCGATGTGATCGTGCACCGCGAGGACGCGCGCAGCAAGTCGACCGAACCGGTCCTGCGCGTCCGCGACCTGCGGGTCGGGTACGACCAGGCCGACGGCTCGCACATCGAGGTCGTCCACGGCGTCTCGCTCGACATCCGCAAGGGCGAGGTGCACGGGCTGATCGGCGAGTCGGGTTCCGGCAAGACGCAGACCGCGTTCGGCGTCCTGGGCCTGCTGCCCCGCGGCGGCTCCGTCACCGGCGGCACCATCTCGTTCGACGGCGTCGACCTGGCCGACGCCTCGGAGCGCGTGTACGCGGGTGTCCGCGGCAAGCGCATCGGGTACATCCCCCAGGAGCCGATGAGCAACCTCGACCCCGCCTTCACGATCGGGAGCCAGCTCGTCGAGCCGCTGCGCAAGCACCTGCACCTCTCCGCCAAGGACGCGCGGGAGCGTTCGCTCGACCTGCTCGCCCGGGTCGGCATCCCCGAGCCGAAGCGCACGTTCGACGCGTACCCGTTCGAGGTCTCGGGCGGAATGGCGCAGCGCGTGCTCATCGCCGGGGCGATCTCCACCGACCCCGAGCTGATCATCGCCGACGAGCCCACCACCGCTCTCGACGTGACCGTGCAGGCCGAGGTGCTCGAGCTGCTGCGCGATCTGCAGCAGGAGCGGCACATGGCGATGCTGCTCGTCACGCACAACTTCGGCGTCGTCGCCGACCTCTGCGACCGGGTCACGGTGATGCAGAACGGCCGCTTCGTCGAGCAGGGTCCCGTGCGGGCCATCTTCAACGACGCGCAGCACCCGTACACGCGGGCGCTGCTGGACGCGATCCTCGACGAGGGTCCCGCGCGGCCGCCGCTCGGCGCCGAGAACGGAGTGGTGGCATGAGCACCCCGCTGCTGACCATCGACGACCTCGTCGTCGAGTACCCCGGGAAGGGCTTCCGCGCGAAGCCGTTCCGGGCCCTCAAGGGCGTCTCGCTCGACATCCTCCCCGGGGAGACCGTGGGCCTGGTGGGCGAGTCGGGGTCGGGCAAGACCACGCTCGGCCGTGCCGCCCTCGGCCTCGCCCCGGTGAGCGGGGGGAAGATCACCTACGACGGACGCGACATCTCGCACCTCGGCCGTTCCGCGCGGCGCGCGCTGAGCTCCGAGATCCAGGTCGTCTTCCAGGACCCGTACTCATCGCTGAACCCCTCGATGACGGTCGAGCAGATCCTCATCGAGCCGCTCACGGTGGCCGGGGTGTCGGCATCCGATGCCAAGAAGCGGGTGCGCGACCTGCTCGACCAGGTGGGGCTCCCGGGCGATGCCCGCAACCGCCTGCCGCGCGAGTTCTCGGGCGGCCAGCGTCAGCGCGTGGCCATCGCCCGCGCGCTCGCGCTGCAGCCGCGGCTCATCGTGTGCGACGAGCCGGTCTCGGCTCTCGACCTGTCGACGCAGGCGCGCGTGCTGGACCTGTTCATCGACATCCAGAACCGCACGGGAGTGGCGTACCTCTTCGTCACGCACGACCTCGCCGTCGTCCGTCACATCAGCCACCGCGTGGCCGTGATGTACAAGGGCGAGATCGTCGAGACCGGCGACGCGGACCGCGTCACCTCCGCCCCCGAGCACCCGTACACCCAGCGTCTCTTCATGGCCGCGCCCGTGCCCGACCCCGACCGCCAGGAAGAGCGTCGCGCCGCGCGGCGCGCCCTGCTGTCGGCATCCTGACCCTCCCCACCGGAAAGACCACCGTGACTGCTACGCCCGCCACCGACCACCTCGTCCCGCTGCTCTCGGCGCTGACCCTCGAGCAGAAGGCCGCCCTGGTGCAGGGCGCCGACTTCTGGACCACCGTCCCCCTCCCCGAGATCGGGCTGCGGGCGATGACCCTCTCGGACGGTCCCGCGGGTGTCCGCGGACCCCGCTGGGACGAGCGCGAGCCCTCGCTCAACATGCCGTCGGGGTCGGCGCTGGCCGCCTCGTGGGACGTCGACCTCGCCTACCGCTACGGCGCGGCCGCGGCATCCGAGGCTCGTCGCAAGGGTGTCGACGTCGTGCTCGGACCGACCATCAACCTGCACCGCTCCCCGCTCGGCGGGCGCCACTTCGAGTGCCTGAGCGAGGACCCCGAGCTCACCGCCGAGCTGGGCGCGGCGTACGTGCGCGGTCTGCAGGACAACGGCGTCGCCGCGACGCCGAAGCACTTCGTCGCGAACGACTCCGAGACCGACCGCTTCACCGTCGACGTGCAGGTCGACGAGCGGGCGCTCCGCGAGCTGTATCTCGCCCCCTTCGAGCGCACGGTCGACGCCGGTGCGTGGTCGATCATGAGCTCGTACAACGCGGTGGACGGCGTGACGATGACCGAGAACGACCTTCTCGAGACGCCGCTGAACTCCGAGTGGGGCTTCGACGGCGTGGTCATCAGCGACTGGACCGCCGTGCGCTCGCTCGACGCCGTCGCCGCAGCGCAGGACCTCGCCATGCCCGGACCCGCTCCCGCGTGGGCCGACCTCGTCGACGCCGTCCGCGACGGCCGCGTGCAGGAAGCCGACCTCGACCGCAAGGTCCTGCGGCTGCTGCTGCTCGCCGAGCGCGTCGGCGCCCTCGAGGGCAGCAGCGCGATCGAGCCGACGGCTGTGGATGCCACCGAGTTCGCGCGCGAGTCGGCGATCGCCGGCACGGTGCTCCTGAGCAACGACGGCATCCTCCCCCTCGACGGCGGGGCCGTGGCATCCCTCGCCGTCATTGGACAGAACGCGCGCGACGCACGGACCCAGGGCGGCGGCAGCGCGACCGTCATCCCCGCGCACATCGTGTCTCCTCTCGCGGGCCTGCGCGACGCCTTCGGCGACGACCGGGTCGCCTTCGAGC
Organism: Microbacterium sp.; assembly: GCA_029239635.1. Taxonomy (GTDB): domain Bacteria; phylum Actinomycetota; class Actinomycetes; order Actinomycetales; family Microbacteriaceae; genus Microbacterium. The sequence goes on from JARBUN010000038.1 coordinate 5,774, forward strand.
TCGGCGCCGTGACGCAGGAGGGCGTGGCCGAGCTGCCGCTCTCGCAGATGCGCAACCCCGCCACCGGCGAGCCCGGCCTGCGGGTGCGATTCCTGGATGCCGCGGGCACCGAGCTGTTCGCCGAGGACCGTCGGGCATCGGCCCTGGTGTGGTTCGGGGGCGACGCCCCGATCGAGGCCAGCCGCACCGTGGTCTTCGAGACCCTCTACACGCCGGAGCAGTCGGGCGCCATCGAGCTCGGCTTCGCCGGCGGCAACCCCGCGAGGATCTTCGTCGACGACGAGCTCGTGCTCGACGACAGCCCCGTCCTGGAGGGCACCGACCTGGGGGCAGCCTTCCTCAACCCGCCGTCCGTCACGGCCACCGTCGAGGTGGAGGCCGGCCGCGAGATCGCGGTGCGCGCCGAGTTCTCACGCGACGGCTCTGGAGCACTCTCCGGCGCGATGAGCGCGACCCTGGGCATCGCCCCCGAGCGCACCGACCCCGACGAGCTGATCGCCCGCGCCGTCGCCGCCGCCGAGGCCGCCGAGGTCGCCGTGGTCGTCGTGGGGACCAACTCCAAGGTCGAGTCCGAGGGCTACGACCGCACCTCTCTCGACCTGCCGGGCCGCCAGGACGACCTCGTGCGCGCCGTCGCACGGGCCAACCCCCGCACGATCGTGATCGTCAACGCGGGTTCCCCGGTCGTGCTCCCCTGGGCAGGCGACGTCGCCGCCGTCGTCCAGGGCTACTTCGGCGGGCAGGAGTTCGGCACCGCCCTCGCGGCGGTCCTCACCGGGACCGCCGAGCCCGGCGGGCGCCTGCCCACCACATGGCCGGCGCAGATGGCCGACGTGCCGGTGCTGGACGTCACCCCGACCGACGGCGCGCTCCGCTACGACGAGGGCATCCACGTCGGATACCGGGCCTGGCTGCGCGCCGACACCACCCCCGCCTTCCCCTTCGGCCACGGCCTGGGCTATACGACCTGGTCGTGGGATGCCGCGGAGCGCGACGGAGACGACCTCGTGGTCCGCGTGACCAACACCGGCGGGCGCGACGGCCGTCAGGTCGTCCAGGTCTACGCCGAGCGCGCCGACTCGGGCGTCGAGCGCCCCGCGCGCTGGCTCGTCGGCTTCGCCACGGTCACCGCCGCCCCCGGCGAGAGCGTCGAAGCCCGCGTCTCGGTTCCCGCGCGGCGCCTCGCGCACTGGGACGGCGCGTGGATCACCGAGCCCGGCGACTACACGCTGCGCGTGGGGGCCTCGGTCGTCGAGACCCCGCTCGACACGGTCTGGTCGGTGTCGGCGTGAATCCGCTCGCCACGGAGCACCTGCACGGGCGCGCCGACGAGCGGATCGCCGACGCGGTCGCCCGGCTGGACGCCGCGCTCGCGGACGACCCCGAGCTGTCGTTCCAGGCGGCCGCGTTCCACCGCGGCGTCCCGGTGCTCGACGTCTGGGGCGGACGCCACCTCGGCGAGGACTCGGTGCTCGTACCGTTCTCGGTCACGAAGAACACCATCGGCATCACGATCGGTCTGCTCGTGGAGCGCGGTCTGCTCGACCTCGACGACCTCGTCGCCGATCACTGGCCCGAGTTCGCGGCGGCCGGAAAGCAGCGCGTCACGGTCCGGCAGCTCCTGTCGCACCAGGCGGGGCTCGCGCAGACCGATCCGCCGCTCGACCGCTTCGAGGCGCTCGACCAGTCCGTCGCGGCGGCACGGCTCGCCGCGACCCGGCCCCTCTGGCATCCGGGAAGCGCCTTCGGGTACCACGGGGTGACGATCGGCAACCTCGGCGCCGAGCTCATCCACCGGGTGACGGGCCGGACGATGCACGCGTTCTACGAGGAGGAGATCCGTGCCCCGCACGACATCGACTTCTTCCTCGGTCTCCCCGCGGATCAGGAGCACCGCCGGGTCGACCTCCAGCCGATGACCCCGCCCGCCGCGGGCGTCGGAGACCGGCGACCGACCGCGCTCGGGGTCCGCGTGTTCGGCAGCGCTCCGCCGACGCCCGACTTCGCGAACGACCCGCGCAGCTGGCGTTACGGCCACCCGGCGACCTCGGGCACGGGCAGCGCGCGCGGAATCGCCCGCCTGCTCGCGGCCGCGGTCACCGGGGTCGAGGGCGCCGCGCCCTTCCTCTCGGCCGACACGGTCGCGCAGATCGGGCAGCAGCAGGTGCACGGCTACGACGAGGTGCTCGGTCAGCACGACCGCGCCCACGCGATCGTGTTCCAGAAGCCGACACCGGCCATGCCGTTCGGCGGCGTGAGCGCGTTCGGCCACGACGGCGCCGCGGGAGGCCTCGCGTGCGTCGACCCCGAGACGGGCATCGCATTCGCCTGGACCATCGCCCGCGGGGCGTGGCCCGGCGGCGGCGACCCCCGCGCGGTGGCCCTCGCCGCCGAGCTCGGCCGACTCTTCGCCGGCTGAGCCGTCCGTCCCTTCTCCCGCCGTCGCCCGCTGCACTCCGCCGGGCGGCGGCGGGGCCGAACCCCCCGAGGATCATGACGACCACCCCCGCCCTCCCCAACCCGCTCATCGCGGGCTTCCACCCCGACCCCTCGGCGGTCCGCGTCGGCGACGCGTGGTACCTCGCGACCTCGACGTTCGAATACCTTCCCGGCATCCCGATCCACCGCTCCACCGACTTCGTCGAGTGGGAGCTCATCGGCCACGTCGCCACGCGGCCCGGGCAGCTCGGCGTCGAGCACGTGCCGACCGCGGGCGGGGCATGGGCGCCGACGCTGCGGCACCGCGACGGGGTCTTCCACGTCGTGGTGACCGACGCGATGGGCCGCGGCATGCTGCACTTCACCGCGACCGACCCCGCGGGTCCGTGGAGCGACGGCGACCTCCTCACCGTCTCCGACGGGTCACGCTCGCTCGACGGCATCGACCCGGACATCGTGTGGGATGCAGCGGGCACGGCGTACATCACCTACTCGGGGCTCGTCCTCGGCGGTGCGGACGCGGGCACGCACACCGGCATCCAGCAGGTCCGCGTCGACCTCGAGACGCACCGCGCGCTCGAGGAGCCGCGCTCGCTGTGGTCGGGGGTGGGAGGGATGTTCCCCGAGGCCCCGCACCTGTACGAGATCGACGGGCGCTGGTACCTGCTCATCGCCGAGGGCGGCACCGAGCGCGGTCACGGCGTCTCCCTCGCCCGCGCCGACACCCCCGAGGGGCCTTTCGAGGCGGCCCCGGGGAACCCGCTCGTCTCCGCACGCTCGACCACGCGTCCCGTGCAGAACACCGGTCACGGCGATCTCGTCACAGGCCCCGACGGCGAGTGGGTGTGCGTGCTGCTGGGCGTGCGCCCGCGCGGCATGACCCGCGCGTTCTCCGCACTCGGCCGGGAGACCTTCGTCACGCGCGTCGCCTGGCAGCCCGACGGGTGGCCCACGATCGACCCCGTTCCCCTGAACCCCCGCCCCGGCTCGCGTATCGAGGTCGCCTTCTCGCCCGAAACGCCGCTCGACGGCGAGTGGATCTCGGTCCGCGCGCTGCCGACCGACCACGCCGACCTCACCGCGCGGCCGGGCTGGATGCGCCTGGATGCCGACGGCTCGACGCTGGGCGATCCCCGCCCGGTGTTCGTCGGTCGACGCCAGGTGCACCTCGCCCAGCGCACCTCGGTCGAGGTCGACGTGTCCGCGGGGATCGGAGGTCTCGCCGTCCGCTACGACGAGCGCTTCCACGTCGAGGTCGAGGCGGGGGCGGGGGCGATCGTCGCCCGCGCCGTGGTCGGCGACCTCGTCCAGGAATGGCGCGCGCCCCTGACCGCACCCACGGCGACCCTGCACATCGACTGCGGGCCGGGCAGCTCCGCGGTGAGCTTCGCTCCCGCGATCCATGCGCTGCACCTCGCCGCCACCGTCGACGGGCAGCGCATCCCCCTGGCCGAGGTGGACGGGCGCTTCCTGTCGTCCGAGGTGACGGAGTCGTTCACCGGGCGCGTGATCGGCGTGTACGCACGAGAAGGCAGGATCGACGCGACCGCCTGGGTCGCCGAGGGAGACGACGAATGACCACCGACACCCGAGTCGCCGCGGTGAAAGCCGAGCTGCGCACCGATTCCCCGTTCCTCGCGACGCCCGCACCGCGCCTCACCTGGCGCGTCGAGACGTCGACCCCGTCCTGGCGTCAGGCCGCCGCGGAGGTCACCGACGGCGAGGCCACCGTCGCGCTCGAGGGGTCGGAGTCCGCTCTCGTGGCGTGGCCGTTCACCCCCCTCGCACCCGGCGAGCGCCGCGAGGTGCGCGTGCGGGTGACCGGCGTCGACGGAGTCGTCACCCCCTGGAGCGCCCCCCTCGCGGTCGAGGCCGGTTTCCTCGCCCCCGGCGAGTGGGTCGCCGAGCCGATCGGCCTCGCCGACCCCGAGCGCGAAGCCCAGCCCGCGCTCGTGCGCACCACGTTCCGCCTCGATCGGCCCGTCCGTCGCGCGCTCCTGCTGTGGACCGCCTTCGGCAGCGCCGAACCCGAGCTCAACGGCCGCGCCGTCTCCGACGACGTGCTGGCCCCGGGCTGGAGCGCGACGCGCGACCGGCTCGTGCACGAGACCGTCGACGTCACCGACCTGCTCCTCGAGGGCGAGAACGTCGTGGGCGCGACGCTCGCCGGTGCCTGGTACACCGAGCGCTACGGCTTCTTCACGTTCGCCGACCGGATCTACGGCGACCAGCCCTCGTTCCTCGCGCAGCTGCGCGTGACCTTCGCCGACGGCACGGTCGAGACGGTCGCGCCGACGGGACCCGCCTGGATCGCGACGGGCGACACCGAGATCGTCACGAGCGGCATCTACGCGGGCGAGCATCAGGACCTCCGCCTCCGCGGCCCCTGGTCGACCCCGGATGCCGTGACCTCGGGCACCGACCGACACTGGACGCCCGCGCGGGTGGGGCTCGTCGCCCGCCCCGGCTACGAGAACGTGCCCGTCCCCGAGGCGCGCATCGCCGAGCCGGTCCGCCGCCACGAGAGCCTCCCGGTCGTCGCGCGGCTCGCCACGCCCTCCGGGGGCGAGGTGCTCGACTTCGGCCAGAACCTCGTCGGTCGTCTCCGTCTGCGGGTGCGCGGCGATGCCGGCGCGACCGTCACGATCCGCCACGCCGAGGTGCTCGACGAGGGCGAGCTCGCGCTCCGCCCGCTCCGCAACGCGAAGGCCGAGGCATCCTTCGTCCTGTCCGGCGGCGACGACGTGCTCGAGAGCCGCTTCTCGTTCTACGGCTTCCGTTACGCCGAGGTCACCGGGATCGACGTGACCGACGCGCAGGTCGAGGCCGTCGTGCTGCACAGCGACATGGAGCGCACCGGGTGGTTCGCCTCGTCGCACGCGCTGGTGAACCGGCTGCACGAGAACGTCGTGTGGGGCATGCGCGGCAACTTCCTCGCGCTTCCCACCGACTGCCCGCAGCGCGATGAACGCCTGGGCTGGACCGGCGACCTCCAGGTGTTCGCGCCCACGGCGTCGTTCCTCTACGCCTGCGACGGCTTCCTCACCTCGTGGCTGCGCGACCTCGCCCTCGAACAGGAGCGGGCCGACGGCGTCGTCCCGCTCGTGATCCCGGCCGCTCTGCCCTCGTTCGCGGGCGGCGGTCCGGTCGCGGCGTGGGGCGACGCGGCCACCGTCACCCCCACCGTCCTGCACGAGCGTTTCGGCGACCGCGAGGTCCTCGCCGCGCAGTACCCGAGTATGCGCGCGTGGGTCGACGCGGTGCGGGCGGATGCCGGGGAGTCGGGCCTGTGGGCCGGACGCCTGCAGCTCGGCGACTGGCTCGACCCGAGCGCGCCGCCCGACCAGCCCGGGAGGGCGAAGGTCGACGGCGACATCGTCGCGACCGCGTACTTCGCCCACTCTCTTCGCCAGGTCGCGGAGGCTGCCGCGATGCTGGAGAACACCGCGGATGCCGAGACCTATCACGCTCTCGCCGAACGCAGCCGCCGCGCCTTCGTGGCGGAGTACGTCACCCCCGCCGGTCGCATGATGAGCGACGCCCCCACCGCGTACGCGCTCGCCCTCGCCTTCGACCTCGTGCGGGATGCCCCGACGCGCGCCGCTCTCGCCGATCGGCTCGCCGCCCTCGTCCGCGAGAGCGGCTACCGCATCTCGACCGGCTTCGTCGGCACGCCGATCATCGCCGACGCCCTGAGCGACGGCGGCCACCACGACGCGGCCGAGCGGCTGCTGCTGCAGACGCAGTGCCCCTCGTGGCTGTACCCGGTCACGCAGGGGGCGACCACGGTCTGGGAACGCTGGGACAGCCTGCTGCCCGACGGCACGGTGAACCCCGGCGAGATGACCTCGTTCAACCACTACGCCCTGGGCGCGGTGGCGGACTGGCTGCACCGGACGGTCGCGGGGCTCGCTCCCGCCGCCCCCGGCTATCGACGCCTGCGCGTGGCCCCGCGTCCGCTCGCCGCGCTCGAGCACGCGTCGGCGCGCCACCTCACCGCTCACGGCCCTGCCGAGGTGTCGTGGGAGCGCGAGCCCGGCACCGGCGTCGTGCGCGTCCGCGCGATCGTGCCGCCGAACACCACGGCGGAGGTCGCTCTCCCGGGGCTCCTCGCCGACGGAGGCACCGCCCCGACGGAGGTCGGCTCGGGTACGCACGAGTGGCGTGTCACGGTCCCCGCCGCTCCCCCGCGACCGCCCCTGCCGGGCCTCGAGGCGATGCTCGCCGACGTGATCGACGACCCGCGCGCGTACGATGCTCTGCTCGCCGTCCTCGAGGAGACGGCTCCCGAGCGCGTCGAGGGCGTGCGCTCCGGCACCGTGTGGGGCGCCGGACGGCCGTTGTCCTCCGCCCTGATGTTCACCCCGCCAGATGTGCTGGCGCGGGTCGACCGCGCCGTGCGCGACGCGACCGCCTGACACCCGGCATCCGCCCCTCCGACACCCCCCGTAGCCCCGAGGAGATTTCATGTTCGACCGCCGCTCCACCTTCGGCGAAGCCCTCGACCACCCCGGCGCCCGCGCGGTGCTCGAGCGCCTGATGCCCGGCTTCGCCGCCTCCCCCATGGCGGCGCAGTTCCGCGGCGGTCGGCTCGGCTCTCTCATCGCTCTCGTGCCGTCCCTCGAGTCGCCCGAGGCACGCGCACAGCTGTGGGCGGAGCTGGCGGAGGTCGGCGACACGGCGGAGCGCCCCGCGTACCTCCCGGCCATCGCGCCCGACCCCGCCTACGAGGGCGACGACGTCGACCGCGCGTCCGCCGCGGTCCGCCCGGTCGCGGACGCGAGCCGGTGGGGCGCGATCGAGATGCGCATCGACGGCCCCTCCCACGGCAACCCGTTCGTCGATGTGGACCTGCACGCCGAGTTCACGCGTCCCGACGGCTCGACCGTCCGCGTCGGCGGCTTCTACGACGGCGACGGTGAGTGGGTCGTGCGGGTGCTCGCCGATCAGGAGGGACGCTGGACGTTCTCGACCTCGGCGACCGCGCGCTCCCTCGACGGTCTGACCGGGGAGGCGCTCGTCGGTGCGGCGCGTGAGGGCGCGCACGGGCCGGTCCGCGTCGACGGGTTCCACTTCGCGCACGCCGACGGCACGCGTCACCGCCCGCTCGGCACCACGGCGTACGCCTGGACCCACCAGCCCGACGCCCTGCAGGAGCAGACGCTCGAGACGCTCACCGACGGGCCGTTCCGGAAGATCCGCATGTGCCTGTTCCCGAAGTCGTACCTCTTCAACGCGAACGAGCCCGACGACTTCGTCTTCCCCGGGTCCCTCGACGACGGGTTCGACCTCGAACGCTTCGACCCCGCGCACTTCCGCCGTCTCGAGAAGCGCATCGCACAGCTCGGCGAGCGCGGCATCGAAGCCGACCTCATCCTGTTCCACGCGTACGACCGCTGGGGCTTCGCCGACCTCGGCCCGGCGGTCGACGACCGGTACGTGCGCTACGTCGTGCGTCGCCTCGCCGCGTTCTCGAACGTCTGGTGGTCGATGGCGAACGAGTACGACCTCGTCTGGGCCAAGGACGAGGACGACTGGGAGCGTCTCGCCGCGATCGTCGGCGAGGAGGACCACGCCGACCACCTCACCTCGATCCACAACTGCCGCCCCTTCTACGACTACTCGCGCCCGTGGATCACGCACGTCAGCATCCAGCGGGTCGACGTGTACCGCACCGCCGAGAACACCGACGAGTGGCGCGAGCGCTGGGGGAAGCCCGTCGTGATCGACGAGTGCGCCTACGAGGGCGACATCGATCAGGGCTGGGGCAACATCACCGGCGAGGAGATGACGCGCCGCTTCTGGGAGGGCGCCGTCCGCGGCGGATACGTCGGTCACGGCGAGACCTACCTCCCGGCCCCGGTGGGCGAGGCGAAGGTCCCGGATGCCGCCGGCTCCGACAGCGAGGTCCTCTGGTGGGCGAAGGGCGGCGTGCTCCACGGCACCTCCCCCGCGCGCATCGGCTTCCTCGAGAGCGTGCTCGCCGAGGTGCCCGGCGGCGTGCTCGACCCCGCTCCCTCGGACTGGGACGTGCCGTGGGCGCAGTCCCCCGACGGCACGGTCCGGGTGGCCTACTTCGGCTTCAACCGCCCGCGCTTCCGCAACGTCGTGCTCGGTGAGGGCGACTGGAGCATCGACGTGATCGACACGTGGAACATGACGATCGACCGGGTCGACGGCATCCATTCCGGGACGGCCCGCGTGACGCTGCCGGGCCGGCCGTTCGTGGCGGTGCGACTGTCGCGCGTCTGAGGGTCGCCGGAGGGAAACAGCGGAACACGAGCCACCTTCCCCGTACGGCTATCTGCCGTACAATCGAGCGGTGAACCGACCCGTGAAGGACGCCCGCATCGAACTCCGCATGACGGCTGCCCAGAAAGAGGCCATCGAAACCGCCGCCGCGATCACGGGTCGCACCGTCACCGATTTCTCCGCCGCCACGCTCACCGCACGAGCGGAAGAAGTCATCCAGCAGGATCGGCGCCTCCGTGTCGACGCGCACGCCTTCGATGCCTTCCACTCGGCGATGGATCGCCCCGCCCGCTCGCTCGACGGTCTCCGTGATCTCCTGACGCGCACATCGGTTTTCACCGACGGTGACTGAGTTCCTGACCCCGCGCCCCATCTCCGCGGGGGACAAGCTTTCCGAGTTTCACTCCGGAGAGGAGTCGCTCGACAGCTGGCTCCGAGGACGCGCACGCAGCAACGAGAAGGCGGGAGCCTCCCGCACCAGTGTTTCGGTCACTCGCGACGAGCACCGCGTCGCGGGGTACTACTGCTTGTCGTCGAGCTCGCTGGAACGCGGCGACGGCCCGCCGGCGTCGACCGACAAGATGCCTCCGACCATTCCCGTGGTGCTCCTCGGTCGACTTGCCGTCGATCGTGACTTCCACGGCATGGGGCTCGGATTCTCGCTCCTGCAGCACGCGACACTCCGAGCGCTCGATGCCGCCGAGACAATCGGCATCCGAGCGATCCTCGTTCACGCCCTGAACGAGGACGTCGTCCCGTTCTACGAGAAGTTCGGTTTCACACGGTTTCCCGATCAGAGTCAGACTCTTCATCTGCTGACGAAGGACGCGCGGGCGACCATCCGCTGAGGCGCCCGGCTGTCGCCCGGGGTGAGGCGCTTCGCTAAGCTTCCTCGCCATGAGCCTCGACGCATATCTGGAGGGGCGCTCGCCGGAGCGCAGGGAGCTCTTCGCCGAGCTCGTCACGATGGCGGCGGGACTCGCGGACCGCGCCGACGATGTGAGCCGCCTCGTCTTCGTCCCGGGACGACCTCACCCCGAGTGGGACGACGCCGACGAGGTCCTGTGGATCGCGGTGGAGCAGTTGATGCTGCCGAACCCCGCGGCCTCCGACGAGCTGCCGGTGCTGTGGGTGGGCTATCACGTGCAGGATCGCCTCACCCGCAGACGCGAGGCGCAGGGCTTCCTCCTCACCAGCCATCGCCTCGTCGCGAAGGACACCGTCGACCTGGTCTTCTCGAAGGGCGTCGAGAGGCAGTACCCGCTGTACGAGGCCCGAACGGCGTCGCTCGCCTCGACGGTGACGAAGGACTACGACTGGGCGGGCACCGCGGCGCTCCTCGACGAGGCGGACCGCGACACGATCGAGGAGCTCCTCGCCGAGGCGATCGCGTCGACCGTGCGCATCCTCGAGAGCCGAGGAGAGTCGCTGCCGGTCGAACCGGCGCCGACCACGAACCTCCGCGACCGTGTCGCCGAGCTGGGTCTGGGCGACATCGTGAAGGACGCGGACGATGCGAAGCACGCGAAGCACTTCGCCAAGCTCCTCAAGAAGGTGCCCCTCGACCCGGGCGAGCGGGTGCTCGCGTCCTTCAGCGACGCCACCCTGTTCGGTCCCTACGGGCTCGTGCTCACCGATCGGAACCTGCGTTCCCGCGATCTCGGCGAAGACGCGATCGCCACGCCCCGTACCGACATCGACCCGTCCGCGGTGCGCGTCAGCCCCGACAAGGCGCACCACCTCGTCGTCGGTCCCGGCCAGCCGCACGACGTGCCGACCTTCCTCGACGAGAAGCAGGTCGGCGCGCTGGTCGTCCTGGTCCAGGAGTGGGCGGCGGGGCGCATCGACTGAGGCGTCCGCGGCGAAACGGCCCCGGTGTGCGAAGCACCGGGGCCGTCGCCGTTCTCGCCCGCGGAGAGGACGAGCCGGGGAGTGCGGGCCGGGCGTCAGACCGTCACGGCGCCACCGGATGGTCGCTGAACGAGCTCCCCGCCCCGCCGAACCAGATGACCAGGAAGGGGAGCAGCGTGAGGATCGAGAGCACAGCGGCGACGATCCAGAGCGTGATCTGCTTCCTCTTCTCGGTGCGAAGACGGGTGAGGAGCGAGCTCGCGGCGACGATCAGGGGCGCGCCGACGAACGCGAAGGACACCAGGACCGTGCCGGCGATCCACGCGACGAAGAGCCAATCCGTGACGTCTCTCCGGCTCGAGGGCACCTGCGACATCGTCCGCCCCTCCGCGAGGGTCATCCGCCGACCTGCCAGGCCTCGCGGGAGCCGTCCGCGTTGTACTTCATGTGCAGACCCACGTTGAGGATGATCGGGCTCCCCTGGTACACGGCGCTGAGATCGAACCGCTCGACGGCGTCGGCACTCGACCCCGGTCCGGGAGTGCTGCACTCGACCACGTTGACCGAAGCGCCGACCTGCCACCCACCCTCGGTGTGGCACGAGTGGCTTCCCGTCTGCCCGCGGTAGGAAGCGATCCACGCGTTCTCGCCGTCGTACCAGGTGACCCCCGTGTGGATCTCTCGGACGAACACCGCGTTGTACTCGTGTGTCCACGAGGAGCCGCGGATCTCCCCCGCGGCCGCGGCCTGGACGAGGGAGTCCGTCTGCGATGCGTCGAGCTGCGCCTCACCGGCGTAGCTGCGGGCCTGTTCCGGGGAGACCTGGAAGGCGTCGCCGGTCGTGACGGTCTCGACCGTGGTGCAGGCGCGATCAGCCTCGTCTGCGCCGACGCCCTGGTCCGTCAACTGCGTCACGCAGGATTCCGACACGGAGGTCGTGCTCTGCGAGGTCGCCGGAGCAACGGCGGACTCCGCGGTCGCTGTGGAGTTCGTCTCGACCGCCATCGCCGGGGCGGCGATGAATGCCGAGCTGGAGACGGCGAGCGCGGCGACAGCGGCCACCGTCCAGCCCGCTCGCGTCTTTCGTGATGCCCCTACCGTGTTGCGCATGGAGTGCTCCTCGCTTTCCTGGTGTGCGTCCTTCACGTGTTCGACGGTTCTCCTGATAGCCGCGCACTCGCTAGGGAATTCAGCGTGCGCACAGGTGACGCACACGGCGCGTGGAGGAGTTGTCCGCCGGACGGGGGACAGGCGGCGAGCTTGTGTTCGAAGGTCGTGCGTCCGGCACCTGACCTGACGCGTCCGACCCGCCGGGACGTCGCGCGGGAGCGATCTCTGTCGCGCGCAGGATGCCGCTCACCCTTGCTGTCGGCGGCGCGCTACGCGCGCGTCGAGGATCGCGATGACTGATGGTCGCGCGGCGACGAGGCGCGCTGCACCTCTCGACGCCGCGAGATCGTCCAGACCATCACCCCGACCGCGATGACACCGAGCCCGCTGAGCGTGAGCAGCGGGGAGAAGGAGGCGCCCGTCTGCGCGAGAGCATGCCCCGCTCCCGGGCCCGTCTGCGTCACCATCGGCTCGGGCTGCGGGGAGATCTCCACCGTGACACCGACCGGCTCCGACGCTCGGGCGGACGACGGTGTCATCGTCAACGTGCCAAGGGCCACCAGCACAGCGATGGCGAGGGTCCAGACGCCGGCCGCGGCATCCCCACGTCCCTGCTCGCGGGCCTCCTGCACCATGCCCGCCCAGCGTCGACGACGCCGACGCCGATCCCACAGGGCGAGCACGACGAGCGCCACGGCGCAGCCCCCGACGAGGAGCTGGCTCCAGGGCATCGCCGGCACCGTGACGCGGGTCGTGGCGGTCACTCCGTCACTGCTTCCTCCGGCGTCGGCCGCCGTCGTGGTGACGACGGCGGTCATCGCGAAGAGCGGCCACACGTCGTCGACGGTGACCGTAGCCTGCCTTTCGTCGCCCGGCGCCAGCTCGGGAAGGGCATCGGGCCGGCTCGTCCGGGGGGCGAGCCCCAGCGGTCCGGCCACGGCGACGTCGTTCTGAGCGGTGAGGCGGGTGTTACCCGCGTTCCGGGTGGAGAGGCGCACCTCGAGTCGCCCGGGGAGGAACGGATTCCAGGACGGGTGGTAATCAGCGGTCGCGGTGGTGCTCACCGCGGGGGCCACATCTCCGGTCACGCGCGTGAGGACGCGGAACCCGATCCGGGACTCGACGCCCACCGTGTCCTGTTCGGAGAAGATGCCCGCGGCGACACCCGCGAGGTGGTCTCCGGGCGTGGCGTTCGCCGGGACCTCCACCGTGAAGGGGACGACGGCGCTGGCACCCGGGTCGACGGAGACGGATGCCGGAAGGGTGATCCACGTGCCCGCGTCCACCGAGGTGCGCCCGGCGGGCAGCATGGTGAACCGTCCGGCGTCGGTGAAGTAGCCGTCCGCGGCCGAGAGGGAGAAGGCCACCGCCTCGGCACCGCGGTTGGTGACGCGCAGGTACTGCTGCTGGCGCGTCCCGGGGTCCATCGTCAGCTCTGCCCACGCGTGCCCCGTCGTGTCGCCGGTCGCGGTGACGGGCTCGACCGACCAGCTCACGGAGCCGGCCGCCTGCGCGGGTGGCGCCGCGATGAGGACGGTGGACATCGCCACCATCGCCGCCAGGAGCAGTCGTCCGAGGAGGGCGCGCATGGGATCCCTTCGGGTGCGGCGTGCAGGTGGGGAATCTCGCACGCCGCACCGATCGCTCATTCGAAGAGGGACAGGGTGATGACGGCGGAGTACGTGCCCGCCTTGACGGTGGGCTCCACCTTCAGCGTGAGATCCGCCGTCGCCGTCGAACTCACTCCTCCGTCGGGGTGCCGGTGTTCGGGTCCAGTGACGTGCCGACGTCTCCGCCGACCGACACCGAGGTGTCGTCGCCCGACACGAGCCGCGGGCTCCATCCGATGTGGTCGGCGCCGATCGTGGCACCGCCCTCGGCGGTGAAAGCGCTCGAGCTGCCGAGGATGTACCACGCCCCTCCGGAGGCGAGCTGGTCGGCGGTACGGGTGTCGGTGACGGTGACCTGCGGAAGCGATCCGGTGAACTGCCGCACCGTGTCCGTCGAACCGTTCTCGGTCAGCGTCGCCCGACCGGGCGCGACGGTCATGGTGACCGCTCCCGGGGGAGTGAGTGAGGTGATGTCGACGTCGACACCGATGTCGGTGTCGGTGCCGGGTTGCGCGGCGACGGCGACGGCCGATCCGCCGCTGACGAGCAGCGCCGCCGTCAGTGCGGCCGCGCCCAGCGCAAGGTGGGTTCGCATGGATTTTCCCTTCGGGTGGGGTCGGTGGGGGCGGTCGCCCGCCCCCACCGAGGTGTCAGTTCTGCGCGTTGTACGCAGCCGTGATCTGTTGCGTCGCGGCGACACCGTTGACGGTGCCGCTCAGCGTGATCGTCGCCCGCCCCGCGGGGATCGACGACTTCGTGGTGTTGAGGGAGACGCTGACCTTCTTGCCGGGCTGGACGGCCGAGAACGTCTTCTTCCCGTAGCTCGTGTCGATCAGCACGTCGACGGCGACGGATGACGTGTTGGTGACGTCCACCGTGAGGTAGACCTTTCCGGCGAGCTTGCGCGTGGATGCCGCGGCGTCCGCTTTGAGGAGCACGTCTGCTGTGTTGGTGGCCTTGGTCACCAGGGGCGACAGGGCGAGCCAGTCGATGTTCGGAGCATTGCCCGTGCTGTTGCCCAGTCGGAGCGAACCGTTCGTCGTCGTCAGATCCAGCGGGACCGTGTGGGTCCAGAACCCCTTCCAGGTGTAGTTGTTGCGGAACGCGCCGCGTGTGGTGGCGCCCCCGTCCTCCGTGACATCGAGGAACCGCTCCCAGACCGGCCGGACGGCTCAGGGTGGCGTAGTTGTCGGCGCTGCCGCCGAGCCACCCGAGCTGCTGGCCCGAGACGTTCGTGGGCTGGCCCGGCGTCTCGAGGCGGGCGGTGCCGTGCAAGGAGATCTTCGAGCTGTCCTCGCCCTCGACACGCACCGTCGCCGCATCGCCGTCCGCGGCACGCGTGACGGTGACCGACTGCACGGCGGCACCTTGCGCGGAGCTGACGCGCAGGTCCGAGATGCCCTCGGCGAGGTGCACGCGGGCCGTCGACGTCCACGTGCCGGCCTTGTCGGCTCCCAGCCCGCTGATGCTCCGCGAGTTGAGCGTGACGCCGAGACCGGCGGCCCCGGTGGTGGAATAGCGGATCGCCACGTCGTAGTACCCGGTCTCGCGCGCAGAGGGGAAGAACGTCGCCGTGTTGTCACCCGACAGCAGGGCGGCTCCCTTCGCGTAATCGAGCGTGCCGGTGGTGCGCGAGAGCACCGCCGGGTACGTGGTCGTCTCCGGCCCGTCGATGCGGGTGAGGTCGAACCGGTCGAGCGAGATGTCGGATCCGGGCAGCAACGTCGACCCGTCCGCGCTCATCCGCACGGACAGCTCGTGCCGTCCCTGCGAGAGCTGGACGGTGGTTTCGCCGCGGCCACGGTAGTTCCAGTCGAAGCCCGCCTCGTACTCGATCGTCGCGGCGTTCTGACCGTCCACGAACAGCGCGTGCTTGCCGGGTCCGACCTTGGTCCCGTTGACGCCGGCGATCGCGCCGAAGCGGTACGTGCCGGTCGTGGGGACGTCGACGGTCCACGTCAGTGACGAGGTCACCTTGTTGGTCGACCCGACGTCACGACCTCCGGATGCCGAGAAGGTCCAGTCCGCGGCCGGATCCTGGTTGTAGGCCGTGACGTCGCGCAGCGTGGTGTTCTCCGCTTCGACGCTGGTCGACCAGGTCGAGTCGACGACAGGGGCGGTGGGAAGCGTCGGCGTGATGATGGCCTGGTAGGCATCCAGACGGTTGTTGCTGGGGACCTCGACCTGGATCGTGCCACCGACGGCGACGCGCTTGGTGACCACGACCGGCGGGGCCTGCGCCTCGCCCTCCTGCCCCGACCACTCCGCCTCGCGGATCTGGATGTCGACGGTGTTGCCGAAGACCGCCGGGTCGAGCCCGGACAGGTCGAGCCGCGTGGTGTTGTTCGTGCCGCCGAAGAGCACGGTCGCCTGCTTCTTCGACGTGTCGATCGCGCCCAGGCCCTGCAGGGTGTCCGGGGCGTTCAGCGACGGCGGCGTCACGGCCACCGTCTGCCCGCTGAGATCGCCGTACCACTTCAGCAGCCACCACGCACCGTTGGCACTGTTGTTCTTGGCCATGTTGTCGTTGAGGTTGCCCGCGTACGTCCAGTACGCCGTCTCGGCGTCGACCTTCTCGTCCTCGAACATCGCCAGCCACTGCACGAGGTTGCCGGGCACCGACATGTCGCGCCGCATGGCGTACTCGGTGATGTTGACCGGCCGCTGGCTGATGCCCAGGTCACTCTCGATCTTGCGGTACTCCGCCAGGTGCGAGCGGAAGTCCTGGAGGCTGCCGCGACCGAGCTCGTGCCACGTGAAGATGTCCGGCAGGACGTTGTTCGCCTTGGCGTAGGTCATGAAGTCCCGGGTGCGCGTCGACTGCCACCGGGTGTCGCCGTTGCCGGCGATCTTGGCATCCGGGTACACCTCCTTGATGACCTGGTAGACGGCCTTCCAGTCCTGCAGGTAGGTGTCCTTCATCGAGCCCCAGTCGGCATACCAGTTGCCGCCGTCGGGTTCGTTGAACGGCGTGAAGACGTATTTCTCCGGGTGGTCCGATTCGTCGACGATGCTCTTGACGACCTTGCGGACGATGTCGAGGTATGTGGTGAAGTCGGAGGGACGCTTCCCGCCGTTGTAGGCCCAGTCGGGGTAGTAATCCTGGATGTTCGTCATGATGTACTTCCCCCCGTTCTCGAAGAACGCGCCCTCGACCTCCAGGGGATCGCCGTTGGGGTGCTGGGCACCGTGGGGAGCCTTCTGCGTGAGATTCGTGGAGCGGGCGCCGGCGATGATGGCATCCGTGGGAACACCGTCGTCGGACAGGCCGTAGAGCATGCCGGAGGCGCCGCCCTGGACGGCGCCGTCGGTCTTGCTGAAGTCGACGCCGATGACGTCGACGGTCGCGGCGTTCGCCGGTGCGGCGAGGCCGAGGCTCAGGCCCGACAGCAGCAGCGCAGACAGTGCTGTGCATGCTGTGACGCGCGAGCGGGCGCGGGGAATGGTCACGAGTACTCCTTCGTACGTGGTGCGGTGAGGAAAAGCGGACGTGCGGGTCGTCGGTTCCGGGGCGCCCAGCGGATGCCGGGCGCTGAACGCCCCGGAAGGGGTGTCACTTGAAGAGCGCGTTGACCTGGTCGTTCGCGGTCTTCAGCGCGCTCGCATCGGAGGCGCCCTTCAGGTACGACTCGATCGCGGCCTTCATCGTGTCGTTGACGTCCGACCAGTGGTCGGCGATCGGGAGGAGCTTGGTCGTTCCGTCGGTCACCTGCTCGGTGAATCCGGTGACGTCCCAGCCCTTGGCGGTGAAGGCGGCCTCGGCCTTCTCGGTCGAGGTCTTGACCGCGGGGAAGACGACGGCGGCCTCACCGATGACGTCCTGGCAGGCGGCGGAGCCGAGGTACTTCACCCATTCCCAGGCGGCATCCTGGTTCTTGCTGCCGGCCCAGATGCCGTCGGAAAGGCCGTTGAACAGGCTCGCACGCTCTCCGCTCGGGCCGACGGGAGTCGGCGCGACCTTGGTGGGGACGCCGCTCTGGCCGAGGTAGGACCCGTTCATCCAGCTGCCGTCGGTGACGAGGGCGTAGCGACCGGCGAGGTACCCGTTCAGCGGGTCCTGCTCCGACAGAGCGATGTCGACGCTGGGCATGTAGCCCTTGTCGATGAGGCCCTTGTACCAGGAGAGCGTGTCGGAGAAGGCCTTGTCGCCGAAGTTCCAGGAGCTCGTCCAGGGCGTCTTGTCGCCGTAGTACCAGTCGTTGCCCAGCGCGTAGGGCGACCACGTCTGCTGTCCGCTGGCGTTCAGCCCGTTGCCGCTGAGGGCCAGGCCGTAGACCGTCACCTTCGACTTGTCGAAGCCCGCCTCGTCACCGCGGATGCCGTTCTGGTCCACGGTGAGGTGCGCGACGAGCTTCTCGAAGGATCCGCCGTCCTTGGTGTTCCATGCGAGGTCGGCGAGCTGGTCGGCGGTGTACCCGGCGTCGGTCACCATCTTCTCGTTGTAGAACGTGGCGACGGTGTCGAAATCCTTCGGCAGACCGTACCGGCCGCCTTCCTGGGTGGTCCACAGGTCGGCCAGGCCGTCCTGGTAGATCCCGAGATCGATGCCGTCCTTCTCGACGCGGTCGGAGATGTCCAGGAGCTGCCCCTGCGAGACGAACTCCGGGTAGTACGAGAGGTGGTCGGCGAAGACGTCCGGAGCCGTGCCCGACGCGAAGCCCGTCGTCAGACCCTGCCAGTAGTCCGACCAGCCGTACTGCTCGATCTTCACGGAGATGCCGGAGGACTTCTGGAAGTCATCCGCGCACTGCTGGTATGCGGGCTGCTGGTTGCTGTCCCAGAGCCAGTAGGTGATCGATTTGCCGTCCGCAGCGTCGCTGCTGCCCGCGGACGAACAGCCGGCGAGGATGACGGGAACCGCTGCGGCGAGTGCGGCGACCGCGACGGTGCGACGCGCGCGTGAAGTGGTGCGCATGGGAGTGCCTTTCGTGATGGGAGGGGCGTTGCGGTTCCCGCCCGGCGTTCGGGTCGCCGGGCGGGAGATCGGGGCCGGGGGGCCTACTTGATGCCGGAGTAGCCGAGGTTGTCGACGAGCTTCCGGCCGAAGAGGATGAACAGGACGAAGATCGGGAGTGCCGCGATGAGCGTTCCCGCCATCAGCCCGGCCCAGTCGGGTCCGGTCTGCGGGGTCTGAGATCGGAAGATCCCGAGCGCGACGGTGAGCACGCGGGAGTCGTCGGCGCGACCGACGAGGAGGGGCCAGAAGTACTCGCCCCACGCGGTGATGTAGGTCAGCAGCGCGAGGGTGAACACCGGCGTGGACGACATGGGCAGCACGATGCGGAAGAAGATGCGCAGGTGGCCGGCGCCGTCGATCTTGGCCGACTCCTCGACCTCGCGACTGATGCCGAGGAAGAACTGGCGCATGAAGAAGATGGCGAAGGGCGTCATGAAGAAGAACGGCAGGATGATGCCGGCCAGCGTGTTCAGGAGGCCGAGGTCGCGGACGAGGATGAAGTTCGGCAGCTGCACGAAGATCGGCGGGATCATCAACGCGGTCAGGAAGAGGAAGAAGACGGCGTCGCGTCCCTTCCACTCCAGTCGGGCGAAGGCGTAGGCCGCCATCGACGAGAACAACACCTGACCGATCGTGATGACGGTTGCGACGATCACGGTGTTGCGCAGATACAGCCAGAAGTTGATCGACCCCGTCGTCCCGCCCTCGGCGGCGGCCTGCTCCGGGGATGACAGTCCGAGCACGCGCGAGAAACCTCCCCAGCTGAACTCGACCGGCAGCAGGCTTCCCGCGTTCGTGTAGAGGGCGGTATTGGTCGAGAGGGCGGTGCGCAGCATCCAGTAGAAGGGGAACAGCGTGACGAAGAGCAGCACGATCAGCGCCGCCCACGCGATGATCCGACCGACGTTGATGCGACGGGCGCGACGAGCGGGGGTGAGATCTTCTCGCCGAGAGGGCGGGGAGACCGATGGACGGGTCTGGGGCGGCGTGGCGGTAGCGGTCATCGGGATCTCCTAGGCCAGGTCGGACGAGTTGGAGCGCATGATCTTCAGCTGGAAGTACGCGACGACGGCGAGCACGATCAGGAGGAAGACCGACATCGCGGAGGCGTAGCCGAGGTCGAACCGCTCGAAGGCCTGTTGGTAGATGTAGTAGTAGATGACCCGGGTGGAGTTGATCGGTCCGCCCTCCGTCGTCACCGCCACCGTGTCGAAGATCTGGAACGACCCCACGACCGTGATGACGAGGACCAGCGCGAGAACCGGGCGCAGGAGCGGCAGGGTGATCGAGCGGAACATGCGCACCTCGGACGCCCCATCCAGGGCGGCCGCTTCATACAGCTGCGTCGGGATGGTCTGGAGCCCGGCGAAGACCAGCAGCGCGGTGTAGCCGACGTAGCGCCAGACGTTGATGAGGGCGATCGTGGGGATGGCGAGGTTCTCGTTGCCGAAGAACGCCATCCGGTCGCCCCCGACGAAGTCGAGGAAGACGTTGATGATGCCGGTCGAGTAGTCCATCATCCAGAACCACACGAGGGCGACGACGACGTTGGCGACGAGGTACGGCAGCAGGATGATGCCCCGGACCACCGCGGATCGGGTGAGTCGGTGCATGAGCACCGCGATCCCGACGGCCAGGACGGTCTGCACGCCGATGTTGATGATGACGTACTCGAGGGTCACCCACAGCGCGTTCCAGAACAGCGGGTCGCCGAACATCCGCGTGTAGTTGTCGAAGCCGATGAACGTGCCCGACCCGATGAGGTTCTGGTCGGTGAAGCTGAACCAGATCCCGCGCAGCGACGGGACGAGGTAGAACGCGATGAACCCGAGGGCCGCGGGCGCGATGAAGAACAGCGCGATCCGGGCATCCCCGCGGCGGCGGCGTGCGGTGCGGGGGGCGACGATCGCCCGAGTGTCGAGCGAGCGGGTGCGAGTGTTCACGCGAGAGCCTCCACATCGAGGAGAACGGTGGTGTCGGGGTCGAGGGCGGGGATGTGCACACCCACCTCGCGGAGCGCGGATCCCGCGAGGACGATGCCGGTGCGGTACCAGGAGGGATGGATCCGCGGGTCGTAGGGGGCGTCGGCACCGGGGCCGGCGAGGGTGACCCGGTACTGCGCGAGGGGGTCGAGATCGGGCAACTGCACGCGTCCGGACGGCCACGTCACGTGCCGCTCTCGGAGGGTCAGCGCGTACAGGGCTCGCCCCCGATCCGGGCTGACGCTGCCGTGCAGCCACAGGTCGCCGCTCTCCAGCGTGCGCCGGACGATCGTGCCGGTGTGGATCAGCGACCGCACGGCTTTGTAGTAGTCGACCCACTCCGCGAGACGGGCGAGGTCCGCGGGAGAGGCAGCGGTGAGATCCCACTCGATACCGAAGTGCCCGAACAGCGCGGTGGCCGCGCGGAAATCCAGGTCGAGCTGGCGCCGGGTGGTGTGCGCACGTTCCGCGCCGACGTGGCTTCCCACGAGCTCGGGGGGCAGCAGCTGGGCCGTCCAGCGTTGGATCTGCTGGCGCTCCCGCGCATCGATGCAGTCAGAGGCCCACACGCGGTCGGTGTGGTTCAAGATCTCCAGGTCCACGCGGGCGCCGCCCGAGGAGCAGGACTCGATCTCCAGCCCGGGACAGGCCGCGCGGATCGCGTCCAGGAGTCGGTAGGTCGCGAGAGTCTGCTCGTGCACGCCCGCCCGGCCGGTGCGCGTGGAACCGGCATCCATCAGGTCCCGGTTGTGGTCCCACTTGATGTAGTCGATGCCGTACTCCCGCACGAGCGAGACGATCTGCCGCTCGATGTGCGCGAACGCGCCCGGGTGCGACAGGTCGAGCACCTGCTGGTGGCGGAACTCGATGGGCAGACGACCGGGTACCTGCAGCAGCCATTCGGGATGGGATGCCGCGAGCTCGGACTCGACATTCACCATCTCGGGCTCGAACCACAGGCCGAACTGCATCCCGCGCTGCTTCACGCCGTCGACGAGGGCACGGAACCTCCCCCCGCCCCAGACGTCCTCGGCGATGATCCAGTCCCCCAGGCCCGACGTGTCGTCGCGACGCGAGCCGAACCATCCGTCGTCCAGGACGAACCTCTCGACGCCCACGCGCTGCGCGGCATCCGCCAGATCGAGGAGCCGGGTCAGGTCGTGGTCGAAGTACACCGCCTCCCAGACGTTCATCACGACCGGGCGGACGGTGCGGGGGTGGCCGGGTCGAGCGCGGAGGTATGAGTGGAAACGGGCGGCCACGTCGTCCAGACCGGCGCCGTACGCGGCGAAGACGTCGGGCGTCGTGTAGGTGTCCCCCGATCCGAGCTGGATCTCGCCGGGAAGGAGCAGCTCTCCGCCGAGCAGGAGGCGCTCACCGGAGAACGCCCGTTCGGCGAGCGTGCGGTGGTTGCCGCTGAAGGCGACGTGCAGGCCCCAGGCCTCGCCCTGACCGAAGTCGAGATCGGTCGTTCCGGCGGTCAGGACGGTCGCCGCATCCGCCCCGGTGCGCCCGTGGCGTCCTTCGCGCAGGTGGGTGCCGACCGTGAACTCCCGCCACTGGGGGACTTTCTCCTTCCCCCAGCGCCCGGCCAGATCGAACAGGACGTCCGCGCGCGTCGGCACGGGCAGGGCCAGCTGCAGCCCATCGAGCGTGTAGGTGCTCTCGCCGACGTTGGTGAGCCCCGCAGACAGGCGGGCGAGCCCGCTCGGGAGGAGGGCGATCGACAGGTCGAGGGTGAGATCGGCGTCGACGTCGACCGCACGGACCGTGACGGATCCACCCGGTCCGTCCTGGTCGGCGACCTCGACGGAGACCGGGACGAATCGCGTCGACCAGGCCCGCCCCGAGCGGTGCCCGGCCAGGCCGGGCGTTCCGGTCCATCCGCGGGAGTTCTCGGGAAGGACCGAGGCGACGACGCTGGTGTCGACGCCGTTGGTGGCGAGGGGTGGCAACGCGTGGGCGGCGAGCTCGCGCAACCCCTCGGCATCCAGGGCACCCATATCCGCACCCCAGTGGATGACGAAGGGGAGGGCGTCCTCGGGGAGGCCGAGGACGAGGGATACGCCGCCCGCCCGGAGCGCGACGGCGGAGTCCCACGGGGCGTCGACCGCACCGGAGAGCTCGGGGATCACCTGAGTGGTCAAAAGCTTCTTCGCCTTTCCTGACCCGACATCGGGCCTGCAAACGTTGGTCAAGCTAGCATGCGGAAGACCGCTCTGCAAACGTTGGTCAGAGAATCAGGCGACAGAAAGATGAACGTTGGTCATTAGGCTGGCCGAATGTCTCTCGATCGCCATGTCCCGGGGATCGTCGATGTCGCCGCGAAGGCGGGGGTCAGCCTCTCCACGGTCTCGCGCGTGCTCTCGGGCCGCATCCGCGTGAGCGACGAACTCCGGGTCAAAGTCGAGGCCGCTGTCGCCGAGCTCGGCTACCGCCCCAACGCGGCGGCGCAGTCCCTCGTCAGCGGGCGCCGTTCGACCGTGGCCGTCTTCGCTCGGAATACGATCCGGTACGGATACGCCGCGACGCTGCAGGGAATCGAGGAGGCGGCGCGCGCGGCCGGATACGTGGTCGTCATCGCCGTCGTCGAGTCGGAAGACCCCGACGACATCTCCCGATCGGTGAACAACGCCCTCTCCCACCCCCTCGCGGGCGCGATCGTGATCGAGTTCGACAAGGTCGGTGTCGCAACTCTCGCCGCTCTCCCGTCCACGCTCCCCGTCGTGGCGGCGGCGGGGGCGCGCCGCGCGCCGGGCTCCACCCCGCACGCCTTCCTCGACGATGCCGCCGGAGGCTACGAGGCCACCCGGTACCTGCTGTCCCTCGGGCACACGACCGTGCACCATCTGGCCATCCCGGCGACGAAGCCGCGGAGCGGGCGTGCCTGGGGGTGGCGGAAAGCTCTCCAGGAAGCCGGTGCCCCCATTCCCCCGGTCGTCCAAGCCAGCTACTCCCCCACCTCGGGATACGACTCGGCGCAGAAGCTCACGGGCGATCCGAGCATCACCGCTCTCCTCTGCGGCAACGACGAGCTCGCGATCGGCGCGGCACGCGCCTTCCAGGAGGTCGGACGTCGGGTTCCGGAGAACATCAGCATCGTGGGATTCGACGATCAACCGTTCGCACGGATGTGGATGCCGGCCCTGACGACGGTTCGACAGGACTTCGTCGACCTCGGCCGCCGGACATTCGGACTCCTCGAGGAGTGGCTGACGGAGAACCGGCACCCCGCAGACTCGGCCGTCACCCCGACTCTCATCGTCCGCGAGAGCAGCGCCGCCCCCGCAACGGCGGACGGCAGCGCCTAGCGGCTTGAGTGGCCGGGTGGATCCCGGTCCGCTGGTCCGCCATGAGCGCGCGGGCTCTCACGAACGTTCCGAGCCGCCCACTCCCCGCATGCTCGCGCGCACCCACCTCGACCCGGGCCCCTCGCTCTCGGCCTCGTCTCCGGGGTTGAACAGGGTGCAACGGCCGAGCGAGAGGCATCCGCACCCGATGCACCCGTCGAGGTCGACGGCGAGGCGCTCGAGCTCTCGGATGCGCGCCGCGACCGTCTGCGCCCACCGTTTCGACATCTCGGTCCACTCGCGCTGCGTCGGCGCGCGATCCCGCGGCAGCGGTGCCAGGGCCTCGGCGATCTCGGCGAGCGAGAGACCGACGCGCTGGCCCGCGGCGATGACGGCGAGGCGTCGCAACACGTGTCGAGGGAACTGCCGCCTGCCGCCGTGCGTGCGGACCGCGTCGATGAGCCCGCGCTCCTCGTAGTAGCGCAGCGTCGGCACGGACGCGCCCGAGCGGCGAGCGACGGCACCGATCGACAAGAGCTCGTCGGGTTGGATGCGCACCACGACCCCATGCTCTTGCGGCGTCGACTTGACCTCAAGTCCGCTTGAGGAATTTGGATGACGTCATGCACATCCATCACGTCACCATCGGCACCCGCGACCTCGACACGACCGAGAGCACCTACCGCGACACGTTCGGGTTCGCGACGACGCGCGAGGACGAGCGCGTTCTCGTGCGCATGGGCGCGACGACCGTCGCATTCCTCACCGAGCCGACGCTCTCCGGCGCCCACCACCTCGCCTGGACGATCCCCACGGGGTCGTTCGACGCCGCCGTCGACTGGGTGAGCGAGCGCGTTCCGCTCCTGCGGGGCGAGAGCGGGCTGACCGTGTTCGAGGCTCCCGCGGCCTGGAACGCCCGGTCGGTGTATTTCGATGGCCCCGACGGACAGCTGCTCGAGCTCATCGAGCGCCGGGCCCTGCCGACATCCCCGCACCGCTCGGGCTTCAGCGCACACGACATCGTTCGCGTGAGCGAGGTGGGCGTGGCCGTTCCCGACGTTCTCGCCACCGTCGCCGCGTGCGCGGCGGCGGGGGTCGCCTCCTACGGGAACGCGCCCGATCCGGGCTTCTCCGCCGTGGGCGATGTCGACGGGCTGCTCGTCCTCGTTCCCGCGGAGCGCCGCTGGTTCCCGGTGCACGACCGCGAGCCCGCGAACGGAGCGACGACGATCGTGGCCGACGTGCCTCGCGCCATCGAGCTTGCGCCCGGGCGCGTGCTCGTGCCGGGCCCGCGGTGAGCGTCCTCCCGCAGACCGCTGCCAGGAAGTGTTCGCCGCTGCGGGAAGCCGCGGACGCGAAGGCGCGGACGGGGCTTCGGCGGTTCGCCGGAGCTCATAACAAGTCCCCGGATTTTTATGACGTCGGGCGCCATCTCATAGAAATCATCGAGGGCACGAGCAGAACGCGCCCTCACTCCCCCACGAGACGAGCCGACGCCGTCGCCATGTGCACGGCCATCGCGGATGCCGCGGCATCGGCGTCGCGCGCCTGCATCGCGCGGTGCACGGCGTCGTGCTCGGCGATGGCCCGGGCCGCGTCGTCGGCGCTCTGGACGGCGCGATCCGCGTAGACCTGCAGCAACGAGCGGACGACGTTCAGCTGGTCGAGGAGCAGGGCGTTGCCGGCGGCCTGAGCGAGGGCGTCGTGGAAGGCCAGGTCGGCGCGTGCGAAAGAGCGGAGGTCGTCGCGCGACCGCATCATGTCGGCGAGGGCGGCCTCGAGCCGCTCGTTCGCGGCGGCGTCGGCGCGCTCGGCGGCGAGGCGCGCGACGTAGATCTCGAGCCCCGCGCGCAGGTCGAGGAGTTCGGCGGTGTCGGTGTCGCCGAGCAGCAGCCCCCAGCGGAGGGTCTGCGGGAGCAGGGAGCTCGCGGTGCCGCGCAGGTAGGTGCCCGACCCGGGGCGGACGTCGACGATGCCGAGGATCTCGAGCGCTGCGAGCGCCTCGCGGACCGCGGACCGCCCGACGCCGAGGGTCGCGGAAAGGGCGCGCTCGGCGGGGAGACGCGTGCCCGGCGCGATAGAGCCGGTGGTGAAGAGGTCGAGCAGCCGGCGCGCGACCTCGCTGACCGGAGAGCCCGCGGGGAGGGCCTCGAGCGCGGCCGCGATCTCGTGGCTGCGGTCGGCGGGGTAGGCGGGCACCCCCTCAACTTAGCGCGGGTCGGCAGGACCGAGGTTGCAATTGGTCAACCGGTTAGCCAATATGGAGGTGCCGCCTTCCCTCCTCCCGCCCGAAAGAGGTCGCTGATGACCCGACTGTGGAACGCCCCCACCGCGTTCGCCGACGAGATGATCGACGGCTTCGTCGCCGCGAACAGCCGTTGCGTGCGGCGCGTCGACGGAGGCGTCGTGCGCTCGACCGCCTCGCCCGTCGGGGAGGTCGCGGTGGTCGTCGGCGGAGGGTCGGGTCACTACCCCGCCTTCGGCGGACTCGTCGGCCCCGGCCTCGCGCACGGCGCCGCGATGGGGAACCTCTTCGCCTCCCCCTCGACCGCCCAGGTGCACGCCACCGCGCGAGCGGCCGACAACGGCGGCGGCGTCCTGCTCTGCTACGGCAACTACGCCGGCGACGTGCTCAACTTCACCGCCGCCCAGGAGCGCCTGCGGGCCGAGGGCGTTCCCGTCGCCACGGTCACGGTGACCGACGACATCTCCTCCGCGCCGGCGGACGAGCGCGATCGCCGCCGGGGAATCGCGGGAGATCTCACCGTGTTCCGCGCGGCCGCCGCGGCCGCCGAGCGCGGGGATGACCTCGACGGGGTCGTCCGCGTCGCCCGCCTCGCCAACGAGCGCACCCGCTCGTTCGGCGTCGCGTTCACCGGCTGCACGCTGCCGGGAGCGGCGACCCCGCTGTTCACGGTGCCCGAGGGACGCATGGCCGTGGGGCTCGGCATCCACGGCGAACCGGGGATCGACGAGACCGACATCCCCACCGCGGACGAGCTCGCCGACCTGCTCGTCGCGCGGCTCCTCGATCCCGCGGAGCGCCCCCTCGACGTCGACGGGCTCGCGGGCGCGCGGGTCGTCCCGATCCTCAACGGCCTCGGGTCGCTGAAGTACGAGGAGATGTTCGTCGTCTACCGACGCGTCGCCGAGCGGCTCACCGCACACGGCCTCGAGATCGTCGACCCGCACGTGGGCGAGTACTGCACCTCGTTCGACATGGCGGGCCTCTCGCTCACCCTGTACTGGCTCGACGACGAGCTCGCCGAGCTGTGGGAGCACCCCGTCGACGCACCGGCCTACCGCCGCGGCAGCGTCCTGCACGCCCCCGCCCGGATCGCGGATGCCGCTCCCGCGGCTCCCGCGGACGCACCCGTCGCGCCCGGCGACGCGGACTCCCGCGACCTCGCCGCCGTCGTGGCGCGCGGGGTCGCGGAGATCGCCACGGTGATCGACGCGCACGTCGACGAGCTCGGACGACTGGATGCCGTCGCCGGCGACGGCGATCACGGCATCGGCATGCAGCGCGGGGCGCACGCCGCCCGCGAGGCGGCACGGCGCACGTCCGCGGCGGGAGCCGGAGCCCGGACGACCCTCACGGCCGCAGCGGACGCATGGGCCGATCGCGCGGGCGGGACCTCGGGGGCGCTGTGGGGACTCATGCTGCGAAGCATCGCCGCCGAGCTCGGCGACCGGGGGCGTCCGAACGCCGCGGCCGTCGCCCGGGGCGTCGCCGATGCCGTCCGAGCCGTCACGGCCGCGGGTGGCGCCGCGATCGGCGACAAGACCCTCGTCGACGCGCTCGTCCCCCTCGCCGACACCCTCACGACCGCCGTCGCCGAGGGGCTCCCCCTCGACGAGGCCGGCCGCCGCGCGGCGGTCGCCGCCGCCCGGGCCGCGGAGGGCACCGCCGAGCTGCTCCCCCGCCGCGGGCGCGCCCGCACCCACGGCGATCACTCCCTCGGCACCCCCGACCCGGGCGCGGTCTCCCTCGCGCTCATCGCCGAAGCCCTGGCATCCCTCCCCTCCCGCGAAGGACACCCGTCATGACCGCACCCGCCCCGCTCCGTCTCGTCATCGGCTCGGATGACGCCGGCTTCGACTACAAAGAGGTCCTCAAGCGCGACCTCCTCGCGAGCGACGCGGTCGCCGAGGTCGTCGACGTGGGAGTCGCGGCCGACGGGCACACCGCCTACCCGACCGTCGCCATCGAAGCCGCCGAGCGCGTGGCCCGCGGCGACGCCGACCGCGCCCTGCTCATCTGCGGCACCGGGCTCGGGGTGGCGATCGCCGCCAACAAGGTGCCGGGCATCCGGGCCGTGACCGCGCACGATTCGTTCTCCGTCGAGCGGGGCGTGCTGTCCAACAACGCCCAGGTGCTCACGATGGGCCAGCGGGTGATCGGCGTCGAGCTCGCCCGCCGCCTCGTCCGGGAGTGGCTGACGTACCGCTTCGACTCCTCGTCGGCGAGCGCCGACAAGGTCGCCGTCCTCACCGATTACGAGGCCCGGGACGCGCGCGCATGACCACGACGGTCGGGGTGAGCCTGAAGACCTACTTCTCGCACGGCGACGCGCTCGCGTGGATGACCGCGGTCGCCGAGCTCGTTCGCGGCGTCGAGGCCGTGGCATCCGGAACCGTGCGGGTCTTCGTCGCGCCGACCTTCCTCCAGATCCCCGCCGCGGTCGAGACGTTCGCGGGGACCGGGGTCGCCGTCGCCGCCCAGGACGTCTCCGCCCACCCGGCGGGCGCCTTCACGGGCGAGGTGACGGCCGCCGAGCTGGCCGAGGTCGGCGTCGCGGTCGTCGAGATCGGCCATGCCGAACGTCGCCGCCTGTTCGGCGAGACCGACGCCGAGGTCGCCGCGAAGACCTCCGCGGCGCTGCGCGCGGGGCTCACCCCGCTCATCTGCGTCGGCGAGACCGCGCACGAAGACGCCGCCGCCGCGATCTCGGCGGTGCGCGCGCAGCTCGACGCCGCCCTCGACGGAGCGCCCGCGGGTCCGGTCATCGTGGCCTACGAGCCCGTGTGGGCGATCGGCGCCCCGACTCCGGCGCCCGCGGACCACATCTCCGCCGTCACGCGCGCTCTGCGCACGGCCCTCGGCGCGCGCCCGGACAGCGCGGTGGTCTACGGCGGATCCGCGGGGCCGGGCCTGCTCACCGCCCTCGGCGACGCGGTCGACGGGCTCTTCCTCGGCCGGTTCGCGCACGACCCCGCGCGCCTCGCAGAGGTGCTGCGAGAAGCGGGGGCGCGCCCATGATCGGCCTCGGCACGTACGCCTTCCTGTGGCAGCACTCCGATCGTGCGCCCGAGCCCCTCACGCTGCGCGGTGCGCTCGAAGCCACGCGCGCGCTCGACGTCGAGCTGTTCCAGATCTGCGACTACGCCCCGATCGACCGGGCGACCGACCGCGAGCTCGCGGAGGACGCCGCCGCCGCGCGCGACCTGGGCATCACCATCCAGCTCGGCACCCGTGGCATCCGTCCCGCCCACCTCGAGCGCTACCTGCGCCTGGCCGAGATCTTCGACGCGCGACTCGTGCGGTCGATGCTCGGTGGCTCGGACGGGATGGCGTCGCTCCGCGACGCGGACGCGTGGCTGCGGGAGAGCCTGCCCTCGTTCGAAGAGGCCGGGGTGACGCTCGCGCTGGAGACCTACGAGCAGGTGGCCACCGCCGATCTCGCGAACCTCGTGTGGTCGGTCGGCAGCGATCGACTCGGCATCTGCCTCGATCCGGCGAACGTCGTCGCGCGGCTGGAGACCCCCACCGACTGCATCGAGGCGTGCCGCGACCTCGTCGTGAACGTGCACGCCAAGGACTTCGCCTTCCGCCGCCGTGACGGTTGGGTGGGCTTCGAGCTGACCGGGGCGCCGTTCGGCGACGGCCTTCACGACTATCCGGCTCTGCGCGGCGCGATCCGCCCGGCCGACAACGGCATCGACGAGATCGTCGAGCACTGGCTGCCCTGGCAGGGCGACGCCGAGACCACCATCGACACCGAGCGGGACTGGACCCGCCGCACCGTCGAACGACTGAGGAGCACCCCGTGACCGAGACCACCACCGACCTCCACTCGATCGCCGTCGTCGGCGCGGGCGGCAAGATGGGCATGCGCGTGTCGAACAACCTCGCGCGCACCGCCCACCCCGTGGCGTACGTCGAGAACTCCCCGGCCGGCCGGGAGCGCACGCTCGCCGCGGGCCGCGAGCTCACCGACGCGTCCACGGCGGTCGCCGATGCCGACATCGTCGTGCTCGCCGTCCCCGATCTCGCCCTCGCCGCCGTCACGGCCGAGCTCGTCCCGCAGCTGAAGTCCGGGGCGATCGTGCTCACACTCGACCCGGCTGCGGCGTACGCCGGGCTTCTCGCCAGGCGCGACGATGTCGTGCAGGCCGTCGCGCACCCGTGCCACCCCTCGGTGTTCCTCGAGCGCACGACGAAGGAGGAGTGGGCCGACACGTTCGGCGGGATCGCCGCTCCGCAGGACGCGATCGCCGCCGTCGAGAGCGACGACCCCGGCGTGAGGGCGATCGTCGAGGCCACCGTCCGCGCGATCTACGCGCCCGTGATCGACGTGCACTGGGTGAGCATCAAGCAGCTCGCGCAGCTCGAGCCGACCCTCGTCGAGACGGTCGCGTGCATGATCGGGTCGCTGCTCAACGAGGCCCTCGACGAGGCGATCCACACGATGGGCGTCCCCGAGGCGGCGGCGCGCAGCATCCTGTACGGCCACACGCAGGTGGCGCTGGCGAACGGCCTCCGTGGCGACAACCCGTTCAGCGACGCGTGCCTCATCGCGATGGACTACGGTCGCGAGAGCATCATCAAGGACGACTGGAAGAAGATCTTCCGCGACGACGAGCTCGACAAGAATCTCGCGCGCATGCTGCACCTCGACCACATCACGCGCTGAGGACACCGCCATGACCAGACTTCAGGGAAAGACCGCGCTCATCACGGGTGCGGCCACCGGGATCGGTTTCGCCGTCGCCGCGCGCTTCGCCCGGGAGGGCGCCCGCGTGCTCATCGGCGACAGGGACGCGGATGCCACGGCCGCCGCCGTCGCGCGGATCGGCGACGCCGCACGGGCCGCCGTCCTCGACATCTCCGACGAGCAGTCCGTCGCCGCCGCCTTCGCCGACGCCCGCGCCGCGGGATGGACGCCCGACGTCGTCGTCGCGAACGCGGGCGTGCAGCTGTTCGGCCAGGACGCGCCCATCGCCGACCTCGATCTCGCGGTGTGGCAGCGCACCGTCGATGTGAACCTCACGGGGACCTTCCTCACGATCAAGCATGCGGTCCGCGCGATGCGCGACACGGGCGGGTCGATCATCGTGACCGGCAGCCCCACCGGGATCACCGGCGAGGGTCGCGCCTTCACGGCCTACAGCGCCACGAAAGCGGGCATCCACGGGCTCACGCGCACGGTCGCCGCGGCATATGCCGATCGCGGCATCCGGGTCAACACCGTCGTGCCCGCCTACACCGAGACCTCCCTCGTGACGACGATCACGGAGGATCCCGAAGCGCGCGCCGCGATCATCGGGCGCATCCCCGACGGCGGCATGTCGACGCTCTGACATGTCGTGGGCGGAGCCGGGTGAGGCATGGACGGGAGGGCGGTGGTCGCTCGACCTCCGGGGAGACGAGCTCGCCGATCTCACGCTCGACGGGATCCCCGTGCTGCGCAGCGTCCGCCTGGTGCTGCGCGACCGCGACTGGGGCACCGTCGACCTCGCCGTCACCCGCCGCGAGGTCACGTCCTCGGCGTTGACCCTGCACGTCCGCGGGGGCGGGATCGTGGGCACGGTCGCGGTGCGCGCCGACGGGACGCGCCTCGAGGTCGTCGCCGACGTGACCGCGCAGAACGAGGTCGAGACGAACCGCCTCGGCCTGGTGGTCCTGCATCCCCCCGCCGTCGCCGGGTCGGAGCTCGCGGTCGTCCACCCGGACGGCACCGTCGAGCACACGCGCTTCCCGCGCGCGATCAGCCCGCACCAGCCGGCGTTCGACATCGCGGGGCTGGCGTGGGAGGACCGGGGGCTCGCCGTGGCGATGGACGTCGAGGGCGACGTGTTCGAGATGGAAGACCAGCGCAACTGGACGGATGCCTCGTTCAAGACGTACAGTCGCCCGCTCTCGCTGCCGTTTCCCTACCGGCTCCCCGCGGGAACGCGGGTGCGCCAGGCGGTGACGCTGCACGTCACGGGGCGAGCGGCCCCCTCCCCGACCGCCGATGACGAGGTGGTCCTGCGACGAGCCGGCGTCGTGCCCGCGATCGGCGTCGGCGCCGCGACGGCGCCGGACCCGGCGCCCCGTCCCGCGCCGGTCGGCTCCTTCGTCCGCGTCGAGCTCCACCTCTCCTCCCCCGCGTGGCGCGCGGCGCTCGCTCGCGCCGCTGCCGCCGGGCTCCCGCTCGACGTGCGGTTCGTGCGCCCCTCCGCCCCCGAGCTGTTCGCGGGGGTATCCGCCCTGCGGGACCTTCCCCTGCGCACGGTCGGTGCCTTCGCCGGCGAGGGACCCGGGAAGCACGTGTCGGATGCCACGACCGTGGCCGCGCTGCGCGCAGCGCTCCGCGAGGCGGGGCTCGACGTGCCCGTGGTCGGGGGCGCCCGCACGCACTTCACCGAGCTGAACCGCGGGCGCGACCTGCTCCCCGACGACCTCGACGGCGTCGGCTTCGCCGTGACCCCGCTGTTCCACTCGCGCGCGACGGCGCAGCTCGTGGAGTCGCTCGGCATCCTGCCCCTCATCGCGCGTCAGGCGGTGGAGCTGTCCGGGGGCATCCCCCTGCACGTCGGCCCGGTGACCCTGCGCCCGCACGTCGACGCGGTCGCGACGACTCCGGAGCCGGTTCCGCGCACCGCCGACCTGCGCGACGGGTACGGTCCCGCGCTCCTCGACGCGGCCGATCCGCGCCAGAGCGCCCCGGAGCTCGCGGCCTGGACGGTGGCGAGCCTCGCCGCGCTGACGACACCGGGGGTCGC
>JARBUN010000138.1 GCA_029239635.1 Microbacterium sp.
ACGGCATCGGATGCCACGTGCTCGGCGCCCAGCGACCCGCCGGTCCCGGCGGTCTGGACGAAGAAGCCGTTGTAGCCACCGGTCGGGTAGGCCGCGGTGACGACTCCTCGCGTCGTGACGGTCTGACCGTCCAGCGGAGTCGTGTCGCCCTCGCCCTGGATCTCACGGATCGGCGTGATGTCGGCGGCGGGTTCGGCCGGAGCTTCGGGGGCTTCGGGGGCTTCCGGGGCGGCGGCGTCGGGGGCCGCGGTCTCGGGGGCGGTGGTCTGCGCCGCGGTCTCGGGGGCGGTGGTCTGCGCCGCGTCCGGGGCGGTGGTCTGCGCCGCGTCCGGGGCGGCGGGCGGCGCGAGAGGGGCCGCCGTGGCGGCGGGGGCGACGAGGGCGGAACCGAGAAGGGCGGCGGCGACGGCAGCGCTCAGCGCTGCGGCGGTGCGGCCCGAGGGTCGCCGAGAAGGCACGGGTGACATGGGTCTCCTGCGAATCCGACGGTCATCGTCGGGTGGGGGGATCGACGGGGGGTCTCTTCGACCCCGCTCTCCAGGCAGCAAAGAAGGCCCGGATACCAACGGCGTCCTCGGGCCCCGCTCTCCAGGCAGCGAAGAAGGCCCGGATGCCAACGGCATCCGGGCCTTCTGAATCGCGTTACCGCGACCGTGAAGCGTGATTACTTCAGGGTCACCGAAGCGCCGGCCTCCTCGAGGGCAGCCTTGGCCTTCTCGGCGGTCTCCTTGTTCGCGCCCTCGAGCACGGCCTTGGGAGCACCATCGACGACGGCCTTGGCCTCGCCGAGGCCGAGCGAGGTGAGCTCGCGGACGACCTTGATGACCTGGATCTTCTTGTCGCCGGCGGCCTCGAGGACGACGTCGAACGAGTCCTTCTC
Source organism: Microbacterium sp. (assembly GCA_029239635.1). Classification (GTDB taxonomy): domain Bacteria; phylum Actinomycetota; class Actinomycetes; order Actinomycetales; family Microbacteriaceae; genus Microbacterium. Next base: position 881 of record JARBUN010000138.1, read on the forward strand.
CTCGGCCTCTTCGGCGGGGGCAGCGCCACCGGCGGCGGGGCCGGCAACGGCCACGGGGGCGGCAGCGGTGACGTCGAAGGTCTCCTCGAACGCCTTGACGAACTCGGAGAGCTCGATGAGGGTGAGCTCCTTGAACGCGTCGAGCAGCTCTTCGGTGCTGAGCTTAGCCATGTTGTATCTCCTTGATCGGGTTAATCAGCCGGGCCGGGTCAGGCCGCGGTGTCCTGCTTCTCGCGCAGCGCGTCGACCGTGCGAACGGCCTTCGACGGAAGCGCCTGGAAGACGTATGCCGCCTTGGTCATCGTCGCCTTCATCGCACCGGCGAGCTTCGCCAGCAGGACTTCACGGCTTTCGAGATCGGCGAGCTTGTTGACCTCATCCGCGGTCAGCGGGGCGCCATCGAAGTAGCCGCCCTTCACCACGAGCTGAGGGTTAGCCTTGGCGAAGGCACGCAGGCTCTTCGCGACGGCGACGGGGTCGCCGTGCACGAACGCGATGGCAGACGGGCCCTTGAGCTCGTCGTCCAGTCCCGTGACCCCCGCGTTGGACGCGGCGATCTTGGTCAGCGTGTTCTTCACCACGGCGTAATCCGCGTCCTGACGGATGTCGTTGCGCAGCTGCTTGAGCTGGGCAACCGTCAGACCGCGGTACTCGGTCAGCAGAACGGCGGTCGAGTTCTCGAAGTTCTTCGTGAGCTCGGCGACCGATGCATCCTTCTGCGCCATGGCCACTCCTTGTGTGTACGAGGCGCTCCGCGGAGGCGGGGCGCCGGCCGAAGACACCGGGGTCTGGGCAAAAAAGAAGAGCTCCGGCGCAGGCGCACGGAGCTCGGAAGGAGATTCGTTTACCTGCGTAGGTCCTCTGCTTTCCAGCAGACGCTTCGATCGATGTGCGAGCACACCGATGACCGACGGTCTTTGGCTTGGTGACCACTGTACCCCACGCCGTCCCCCTCCGCCAATCCACCCGCCGCCCGCCACCCGCCGCCCGCCGCCCGCCGCCCGCGACGAGATGACGCGCGTTCGCCGAGATGACGCGTATTTCCCACGCGACCCGGGTCATCTCGCGAATCCCCTGTCATCTCGGCATGCCTTCCGCGCACAGGCCGGCACCCCGGACGACCACCGCGCCCGCCCGACGCCCACGCCTTCGGTGGCGAGATCACCCACCCGTGCCGAGATCACCGCGCATCGCCACACAAGGCGGGTCATCTCGGTCATCACCGGTCTGCTCGGCGCGCGGGCATGACGGCGGCCCGCGGACACAGCAGCGACACGCGGACACGACGGTGGCACCTGCGCGCGAGGTCTAGGGATCAGCGCGGAGGGCGCACGCCGAAGGAAGCGAGCCGAGCGGCGAGCGTCTCGGGCGTGCGAATGTCACCGAACCCGCCTCGGCAGAGGCGCCATTGGGTCGTTCCGCGGATCCAGTCCTCACGGCGCTTCTCATCGAGCAGGACGGTCTCGATCGACCGGCCGCCGCGCATCGCGGCATCTCTGTACTTGACCTCGCCGTCGAACTCCCAGAACGTCCGCACGTCACGAAGCCCGATGTCGACGAAGTAGGGGGGACCCAGAGGTCCCGCGACGGCGACCTGCAGATCGATCTCCCGGAATCCGATCCGGTGCAACTGCAGCCGACTGACGCTTTCGCCGGGGAGTTCTGCGCGACCGTCGGCGAAGTCGATCACCTCGCGCGCTCGGCGGACGCCCCGCGATCCGGCCGCGCGATGAGCCCGCTCCCGCATGCGCTCGCGCCACGCCTCTTGGGCTCCGGGATCGAATCGGCGCGACGACATCACCTCACGCCTCAGCGCCGCGTCGGCGCACGTGAGCGACATCTCGAGCGGGGCCGTGCGCGCGATGTCGAACACCGTGCGGTCCAGGCTCGTGCAGGCGATGCCCTCGATCGTGACGACATCGTCGTCGGGGAGTGCGTCGAGATGTCTCCGGAGGCCGGGTCGACTGGACCCTCCGCTCGCGCCCGCGAGCGTCACCTCCACCGGACGGTCGGCGAAACGGTACTGCGGTAGTCCGTGGACGACCGCGGCCGACAGGTGAGACACCACCGCGGACCCACCGCGAGTCGCCGACATGGCAGCTTCGACGGCGACCCGGTGCCGCTCCGCAGGAAGTCGCGCGAGATGCAGCTCGCGCTCGACGTAGATGCCCGGCTGTAGACGAAGCCACGGCCCCGCTTTCGATGCGAGCGACAGAACGCCCGCGGGCACCCCGCGGGAGAGCAACTGCTCGCGCGAGTACATCCCGGGGCCGCCGCCCCACCCCCGCTGCTCCGACCGCATCCCCCGATGCTCCGGCATCCTGATGCATGCCCGCTCGCCTACCGCCTCGATCTGTGGAAGACCGACCCCCGCCTCCCCCGGTGCAGGAGGCCCCTCCGCGCCGCCGACCCTCGCCGAGATGACCGCCTTTCGCCGAGAAGACCCGCCATGGCGGCGAAGCCCCGGTCATCTCACGAAACCTCGGTCATCTCGCGGAAGCCGCGCCGACCCCACCCGCCGCGACGCCGCCCCACCCGCCGCGTCGCCGCCCCGCCGGACCCCGGCGTCAGGAGACGCGCGCCTCCGGCAGCAGGGCCTGCGTCATCCGCACGATGCGCGTGGGGGTTCGGGCGCCGAGCCACACCGTGCAGACGGGGTCGTCGCCGCACGCCCACTCGGCGCACCAGGCGTGGATGGCGGCCGCCAGACGCTCGCCGCGGGGGCGCAGTGCGCCGTCGGTGGTGCGGTCCAGCCAGCTCACGCGCCCATCACCCGCGTCGAGGACCCCCACCTGCTCCCACCCGCAGACCTCCACGACCACCGTGAGATGCGCGTCCGGCGACAGGGCGGCGGCGATCCTCCGCATCTCGGGCAGGTTCTGCGCGTCTCCGCCGAGGAACACGGCCCCCTCGAGATCGCACCAGCGACCGCCGTCGGGGCGACGGAGGGACCTGGCATCCGGAGTCATGTCCATCAACTTAGGTCACCCTTACCTGCTTCACAAGACCCCGGATGCCGACGCGCCGAGCCTCACATCCGCTCCACCGTCGACCGGGGTTAGGGTCGAACGCATGTCCCCCGAGCTCGTCGCGTCGCGCAGCGCCGACCTCGACGCCCGGATCGTCGCCGATTCGCGCGACCGCGTGGCGTGGATCCGGGCGCGCTCGCGCGGGATCACGGCGACCGACGTCGCGACGCTCACCAGCGCCAACGCGATCTCACGGGCGGCGGATGCCAAGCTCATGGGCTCGAACTTCTCGGGCAACGCCTTCACCGCTCACGGCCGTCGGCGCGAACCCGAGATCGCGGCCTGGGTGGCCGCGACGCACGGCATCCAGCCGTCTTCCGCGCTGTATCACGCGGTCGTCGAGAAGAGACACCTGGCCACCCCCGACGGGGTCGTCGTCGACGGTGAGGGACGCGTCGTCCTCGCCGAGATCAAGACCACCAACAAGGCGTGGCGCTCGATCCCCCGCACCTACATGCGGCAGATCTGGTGGCAGCAGCACGTGCTCGGAGCGGAGCGCACGCTCGTCGCCTGGGAGCAGCACGACGGTTTCGTCCCCCTGCATGACGAGCCGCGCTGCCAGTGGATCGACCGGGACGAGCGCGAGATCGCCAAGCTCGTGGGACTCGCGACCGCCCTGATCGACGAGCTGTACCGCCGCACCATGGAGGCGCGGCAGCCGATCCCGACCCCCCGGGAACCCACGGAGAGGTACCGCGCCCTCGCGCTCCTCGATTAATAGTTGACGCAGGTCAAGCATCAGGCGTATCGTTGACGCAAGTCAACCAATCGCGCCATCGTCGTCGCGGCATCCGTCCCCTCCGTGGAGTTCCGCATGACCACCGCTTCCCCCGAGACCGTCGCTCCGCGGCGCGTTCTCCCCGCCCTCATCGGGCTGCTGCTCGGCACCTTCGTATCGATGCTCGCCTCGACCGTCGTCTCGACGTCGCTGCCGGTCATCGTGCACGACCTGTCCGGCGACCAGAACGCTTACACCTGGGTCATCACCGCGACCCTGCTCACCACCGCGATCTCGACCCCGATCTGGGGCAAGCTCGCCGACCTGTTCAACCGCAAGGTGCTCATCCAGACATCATCAGCCCCCGCGAGCGCGGGCGGTACATGGGCCTGTTCGGCGCGGTGATGGCCGTCGCGACCGTCGGGGGACCTCTCCTCGGCGGTGTCATCACCGACGCCTTCGGCTGGCGGTTCAACTTCTTCGTCGCCCTCCCCTTCGCCGTCGCGGCCCTGCTGATCCAGCAGCGCACGCTGCACCTCCCGGTGCGCGCGAAGCGGAAGGTCAAGATCGACTACCTCGGCATCGTGCTGCTGTCGACCGCGGTCTCGCTCATCCTCATCTGGGTGACCAACGCCGGAAAGTCCTTCGACTGGGCCAGCGTCGAGACCGCCCTGATGGTCGGTGGCGCCGTGCTCGCCGCGATCCTGTTCGTGGTCGTCGAGCTCCGCTCGGCGGAACCGCTCGTTCCCCTCACGCTGTTCCGGGATGCCACCTTCACCCTCGCCACGATCGCCTCGATCGCGACGGGCCTGGCGATGTTCGGCACCTCGGTGTTCCTCAGCCAGTACATGCAGATGGCCCGCGGCGCCACGCCCACCGAAGCCGGTGTGATGACGATCCCCATGATCGGCGGCCTGCTGGTCTCGTCGATCGTCGTGGGCGCGCTCATCTCGCGGTTCGGGCACTGGAAGCCGTTCCTCATCGCCGGCGGCGTGCTGCTGATCGCGGGGTCGTTCCTGCTGTCGACGATCCACTACGACACGAATTTCGCCCTCGTCTCGCTGTACATGTTCTTCCTCGGCGCGGGTGTCGGCATGACGATGCAGAACCTCGTCCTCATCGTGCAGAACACCGCCGATCCCACGCAGATGGGCGCGGCGAGCTCGGGCGTCACCTTCTTCCGCAGCCTCGGCGGCACGATCGGCGTCTCGGTCATGGGCGCGGCCCTCGCCAGCATGGCGACCAGCCTGTTCACCGACCGGGCCGAAGACCTCAAGACCGCGATCATGGGACTCGGCGCGAACGGCGCATCGGTCGCCCAGTCGCTGCAGTCGGGGACCATCCCGCAGGTGTCCACCCTGCCCGAGAGCGTGCGGGTCATCGTCGAGGACATCTACGCGCAGTCGATCGCGCACTCGTTCCTCATCGCGGTGCCGGTGGCCGTGGTCAGCCTCATCGCGATCCTGTTCCTGCCGAACCGGCCGCTGACCCGCATGACCACCACCGAGCGCGTGGCGGCGAGCGAGGCCGACTTCGCCACCGTCTCGGTCCCGGCGGGCATGGCGACGCTGGCAGCGACGGGCGCGGTGCCGACGCAGGATGCCACCGCCTCGCGCCGTGCACGCCGCGACGCCCGGATGGGAGAAGATGTCTGACGTGACGAGCGAACTGAGCGAGGACCGCCGCGAGGCCGTGCAGGCCCTGGAATCGTCGTTCTCGGAGCTCATGACCGTGTTCCGCCGCTTCGTCTCCGAGGCGGCGGAACGCGTGAGTCCCGGGATGCTGCCGGCCACGTTCAAGGCCCTCTCGGTCGTGAGCCGCTTCGGGCCGCTCACCCTGTCAGCGCTGGCCGAGCGACTCGCGGCCGACAAAGGCTTCCTGAGCCGCTCGATCAGCGAACTCGAGGAGCTCGGCCTGGTGACGCGGACGCCCGACCCCCACGACGGGCGCTCCCGACTGATCTCGGTCACCGAGCTGGGCCACCAGCGCCTCGCCGACGCCCGCGCCCCGCACGAGAGCCGCTTGTACGAGGCGATGGCGGACTGGTCGGTCGACGACATCCAGCACCTCTCGACGCTGCTGCACGCCCTCGCCGTGGGCCGCGTCCCGTCGCACGACTGAGCGCCCTGCTCCGGCGGAGGCCCGCACAGCACCGCCGTGGGGCGCTGAACGACCCGTCGCGACACGGTGACCGAGGTGTAACACCGCGGAGACAAAGGCGCGCTTGACTGGGGACACCGCGGCGGCGTCGCCGCCCTGCGACCGCACGCGAGAGAGAGCGCCCGATGAGATTCCGATCGACGCGTCCCGAGACCAGCATCGACCCCGCGCCCGTGGTCCCCGACATCATGCGGGCCGCCGTCTTCGACGCTCCCGGCGCCGCCGACGCGCTGCACGTCGCCGAGGTCGCCGTTCCCACCCCGGTGCTCAGCGAGGTGCTCCTCCGCGTGGTCGCGGCCGGGATCAACCCGATCGACGCCAAGACCCGCGCGGGCCGCGGCATGTCGGGGGCGATCGACGCGTGGCCCGCGGTCCTCGGTCTCGATGTCAGCGGCGTCGTGGTGCGAGCCCCCTTCGACGCCCATCCGTTCCCCGTCGGCACCGAGGTGTACGGCATGGCCGCGGTCCCCCGCACCCCCGGCGGCTACGCCGAGTACGCCGTGGTCCCCACCCTGTCGCTCGCCCGCAAGCCCGCTTCCCTGTCGTACGTCGAGGCCGCGGGCGTGCCCGTCGCGGCCCTCACCGCGTGGGGGCTCGTCGTCGAGACCGCGCTCGCCCACCAGGGCCAGCGCATCCTCGTGCACGCGGGCAGCGGTGGCGTCGGACACTTCGCGGTGCAGTTCGCGGCCTACTTCGGCGCGCACGTCATCGCGACCGGGTCGCCCCGCAACCTCGACTGGTTGCGCGAGCTCGGTGCCGCCGAGGTCGTCGACTACACCTCGACCCGCTTCGAAGACGTCGTCGCCGACGTCGACGTCGTGATCGACCTCATCGGCAACGTCGCCGATGACACCGGCACGCGCTCCCTCGAGGTGCTCCGCCCGGGCGGTCTGCTCATCGAGGTCCCCACCGGCGCGTGGCCCGGTTTCCGCGAGGCGGCCTCGGCGCGCGGCATCCGGTCCACCGACTACAAGACGATCCCCGACGGCGCCGCCCTCGCGACCATCGGGCGCCTGCTCGACTCGGGCGCGGTGCGGGTGTTCATCGACCGCGTCTTCGAGCTCGACGACGCCGCGTCCGCGCACGCCGAACTCGAGCGCGGGCACACGCGCGGCAAGATCGTGCTGCACGTGAGCGACGACTGAGTCAGTCGGCGGCCAGCACGCGCCGCCCCTCGTCGACGACCTCTTCGGCGACGTCGTCGAGCAGGGCCGAGGTGAGGTTCCACTGCTGCCAGAACAGCGGCACCTCGATCGGGTCGTCGCCGAGCCGCACGAGAGCGCCCTCCGACAGACCGGTGGCCGACTGGAAGCTCGGCAGCAGTCCCCACCCGAGCCCCAGCTCGACGGCGGTGGCGAAATCCTGGGATGCCGGAACCCGATGCCGCGGAGGATCGGCCGCGGCGACCCCCCGACGCGCCAGCCACCGCGTCTGCAGATCGTCGCGGCGGTCGAAATCCACGACGGGCGACGCCGCGAGCGCTGCGGCGTCGACACCGTCGGGGAACCATCGCGCCGCGAAGGCCGTCGTCGCCACCGCCTTGTAACGCAGGACACCGAGCCGGCGCACGCGGCACCCCGCGACCGGCGTCTCTCGCGAGGTCACCGCCGCCATCACCGTGCCCGCCTCGAGGAGTCCGGCGGTGAAGTCCTGATCGTCGCGGTGCAGGTCGAAGACGACCGGACGGCGCTGGGCGACCCGCGCCAGCGGCGGAAGGAACCAGGTCGCGAGAGAATCCGCGTTCACCGCGAGCGGGACGGATGCCACCGCCCCGCCTTCCGCCCCGATCGCCGCGAGCGCGTCGTGTTCGAGGAGCGCCAACTGGCGGGCGAGACGCACGACCGCGTCGCCCGCCTCGGTCGTCCGCGCCGGCTTCGAGCGGACCAGCACGACCCGACCGAGCTGATCCTCGAGAGCGATGCTAATGGTCCGTGAGAATTCTGAGCTGGGCTTTATGCCGCTGCGCCCCTAGCGTCGCATCGTGCTCACTCCCCTGCTCGCCGGCCTCGGCCTCGGTTTCTCGCTCATCGTCGCCATCGGGGCGCAGAACCTGTTCGTGCTGCGCCAGGGCGTGCGCCGCGAACACCTGCTCGCCGTCGTCGCTGTCTGCGCGATCTCCGACACCGTGCTGATCGTGCTCGGCGTCTCCGGCATCGGCGTCGTGCTCGACGCGGTCCCCTGGCTGATCGTCGTCGTGCGCTGGGCCGGGGCGGCGTTCCTCACCGGCTACGGGCTTCTCGCGGCGCGGCGAGCCTGGCGTCCGAGCGGCGAGACCCTGCGCGTCGACACCGCGGCATCCCCCTCGATCCCGGATGCCGGCGGCACGACGGTGCAGACCCGCCCGGCCCGCACGACCCTCGCCGCGACGGTGCTGACCTGCCTCGCCCTCACGTGGCTCAACCCGCACGTGTACCTCGACACCGTGTTCCTGCTCGGCTCGGTCGCCTCGACGCACGGCGACGGGCGGTGGGCCTTCGCGGTCGGCGCGTGCCTCGCGAGCCTCGTGTGGTTCTCGGGCCTCGGCTTCGGTTCGCGGTTCCTCGGGCGGTGGCTCGACACGCCGCGCGCCTGGCGGATCCTCGACGCGCTCATCGCCGTGGTGATGTTCGCGATCGCGCTGTCGCTGGTGCTGCCGCACTGAGCCGGGCGGCATCGGCGGGCGCGCCGGGTTCGGGGCGCGATTCTCCGGTCGGGGCGCGATGGTGCCGCCCCGAACGGGACGAATGCGCCCCGAACCCGCCCGACACCGCGCGGCGAGAATGGACCCATGCGAACAGTGACCATCACGGTGCACGGACGGGTGCAGGGCGTCGGGTTCCGGTACGCCCTGCGCGAGGAAGCACGGCGCGCGGGCGTGCAGGGGTGGGTGCGCAACCGCCGCGACGGGACGGTCGAGGCCCTCCTCGCCGGCGACACCGCCATCGTCGATTCGGTCCTCGCCTGGGCGCACCACGGCCCGCCGTCCGCGCAGGTCGATCGCATCGACCTCGCGGACAGCCCCGAGACCGCGCCGGAGGGGTTCGAGATCCGCGCGACGGCCTGAGCTCAGCCGGGCACCCCGGCCCGCAGCTCCCGCAGCACGTCGCCCGCGTCGTCGAACTGGGCGAGCCCGGCCGCCTGCCCCGCCCACAGCGACACCAGGTCGTGGTCGCCCGCGGCGGCGGCCGCCGCCCGGAACACCCCCGTGAGCCAGTTCTGCGCCGGGAACGGCGCGATCATCCCCGCGGCCTCGAGCTCGCGCATCGCCCGGTTCGGGATGCCACGCGCCAGACGCCCGCTCATCGCCCGGGTCAGCACGGTGTCGGTGTCGGCGGCCGCCGAGATCGCCGCCCGGTGGCCCGCGGTCGCGGCCGACTGCCGCGTACGGAGGAACGCCGTTCCCACCTGCACCCCCGCCGCCCCCAGCGCGAAAGCCGCCGCCACTCCCCGCCGATCGGCGATACCGCCCGCCGCGATCACGGGCACGTCGACCGCGTCCACCACCTGCGGCACGAGCGCGAAGGTGCCGACCAGGGAGTGAGCCGGGTCACGGAGGAACGACACGCGGTGCCCGCCGGCCTCCGCCCCCGTCGCCACGATCGCGTCGACCCCCGC
>JARBUN010000039.1 GCA_029239635.1 Microbacterium sp.
CGCCCCGCTCGTGCGCGTGCACTCCGAGTGCCTGACCGGTGAGGCGTTCGGCTCGCTGAAGTGCGAGTGCGGTCCCCAGCTCGACGCGGCGCTCGACCGCATCGACAAGGACGGCGGCATCGTCATCTACATGCGCGGCCACGAGGGACGCGGCATCGGCCTCATCAACAAGCTGCGGGCGTACAACCTGCAGGAGCGCGGCCTCGACACCGTGGATGCCAACCTCGCCCTGGGCCTGCCCGCCGACGCGCGCGACTACGCCGCCGCCGCCGGCATCCTCGCCGACCTCGGCGTCGAGCAGGTGCGCCTGCTCACCAACAACACCGACAAGGTGAAGCAGCTGCGCGGCTTCGGTCTCGACGTCGTCGAGCAGGTGCCCCTCCTCGTCGGCGTCGGCCCGAACAACCACCAGTACCTCGAGACGAAGCGCGACCGGATGGGTCACATCATCGCCGAGGACGACCTGCGCGACGCCCTCGCGCACATGAAGGAAGAGAGCGCCTGATGGCCGGTAGTGGAGCACCCGAGACCGGCGGCGTCGACGCGTCGGGTCTGAACGTCGTCGTCATCGCCGGCACCTGGCACGAGGTCATCACCGACGGCCTCATCGCCGGCGCGAAGCGCGTGCTGGATGCCACGGGCGCGGTCTACCGTGTCGTGCGCGTTCCGGGTTCGTTCGAGCTGCCCGTCGCGGCCAAGGCCGCGTTCGACGGCGGGGCGGATGCCGTCGTCGCCCTCGGCGTGATCATCCGGGGCGGCACGCCGCACTTCGAGTTCGTCTCGTCGGCGGCGACCGACGGCCTCACGCGCGTCGCGCTGGATGCCGGCAAACCCGTCGGGTTCGGCGTGCTGACCCTCGACGACGAGCAGCAGGGTCTCGACCGCGCCGGCCTCGCGGGGTCGAAGGAGGACAAGGGCGAGGAGGCCGCGGACGCGGCGATCCGCACCGCCCTGGTGCTGCGGGAGTTGCGCGGCTGACGGGCCGGGCGGTGAGGCCCGCCTTCCTGGCGGCGCGGGCGCGGCATCCCTACCCTGGCCGGTATGGAGATCCTGCGCCACGCCGTCGTCCTCGTCCACCTCGTCGGCTTCGCGATCCTCTTCGGCGCCTGGGTCGTGGAGGCCGTCGGGCGTCGCGTGCGCGTCACGCCGCTGATGAACTACGCGCTGGTGATCTCGCTCGTGTCGGGCCTCGCCCTCGCGGCGCCGTGGGGCCTCGACCACGACCTGAACTACACCAAGATCGGCGTGAAGCTCGTCGTGCTCCTCGCGATCGGCGCACTCCTGGGCATCGGCTCGGCGCGACAGAAGCGCGGCGCCGACCTGGCGCCCGCGGTGTTCTGGCTGGTCGGCCTCCTGACCCTCCTCAACGCCGCACTCGCGGTGCTCTGGCGCTGACGCGCCGGTCTTCCCAGCGCGCGCATAGACTGAACGGTCGGCGGTCCCCACTCGGGACCGCCGACCGGGTGCTGTTCGGCGATCCCGGATGCCAACACCCCGGCATCCGTTCCGCCCCACCCCGCGATCACACGATGGACGCAACCGATCGCTCTCTCGTCAGGCAGTCATGACCTCCTCATCCCCCACCGCCCCCTCGGCGTCCGCCCCGGCCAATCCGCGCTCGCGCGTCATCACCGCGAGCCTCATCGGCACGACGATCGAGTTCTACGACTTCTACGCGTACGCCACCGCGGCGGTGCTCGTCTTCCCGATCCTCTTCTTCCCGACCGGCAACGAGACCACCTCGCTGCTGCTGTCGTTCAGCGTCTTCGGCGCCGCCATGGTCGCGCGCCCTCTCGGCGCGATCGTCTTCGGCCACTTCGGCGACCGGTTCGGCCGCAAGGCCACGCTCGTGGCATCCCTTCTCACGATGGGCGTCGCGACCTTCCTCATCGGCCTGCTCCCCACCTTCAACGAGATCGGCGTGTGGGCGGCGATCCTCCTGCTCGTCATGCGTCTTGCGCAGGGCTTCGCGCTCGGCGGCGAATGGTCGGGCGCGGCGCTCGTGGCCACCGAGAACGCCCCGAAGGGCAAGCGCGCGCTGTTCGGCACGTTCCCCCAACTCGGTGCCCCCATCGGCTTCATCATCGCCAACGGCGTGTTCCTCATCATCAACTTCGCCCTGCCGCACCCCGACGGCACCGCGCAGCGCTCGGCCGAGTTCCTCGCGTGGGGCTGGCGCGTGCCGTTCCTGTTCTCGGCCGTGATGGTGATCATCGGCCTCTGGGTGCGACTGAAGCTCGTCGAGAGCGAGTCGTTCGCGAAGGCCGAGAAGACCGGCGTCATCAAGAAGTTCCCGCTCGGCGAGGCCATCCGTCGCAACTGGAAGCAGCTGATCCTCGGCACGTTCATCATGCTGGCGACCTACGTGCTCTTCTATCTGATGACGAGCTTCACGCTCTCGTACGGCACCAAGCCTCCGCTGGCGGCCGCTCAGGCCGCAGCCGAGAAGGCCGGCACCCCCTTCGATGCGGCGGCTTACGTCCCCGGGCTCGGATACAGCTACACCGACTTCGTGATCATGCAGATCATCGGCGTGGTGTTCTTCGGCATCTTCACGATGCTGTCGGGTCCGGTCGCCGACCGACTCGGCCGCAAGCGCCTGCTGCTCGGCGTGACCGTCGCGATCATCGTGTTCGGCCTGACGTTCTCGTTCTTCCTCATGCCGAACGCCGATCCGGGCTTCACCCGCATCCTCGTCCAGGCCTTCCTGATCATCGGCTTCGTGCTGATGGGGACGACCTTCGGCCCGATGGGCGCCGTGCTGCCCGAGCTGTTCCCGACGAACGTCCGATACACGGGATCCGCGATCTCGTACAACGTCTCCTCGATCCTCGGTGCGGCGCTCGCGCCGATCGTCGCGGTGGCGCTGTGGGCGGCCGGTGACGGCAACCCGTGGCTCGTCGGCCTGTACCTGTCGGCCATGGGCGTGCTCACCCTCATCGCCGTCGTGCTCTCTCCCGAGACGAAGGACGTCGACTACGACGAGAACATCGCCGCCGGCTCGATCGCGCCGTAACGCGTCATACACGGAACACCGGATGCCACGGGGCCTGCGCCTCGTGGCATCCGGCGTTCCAGGAGTCAACCGGGGTTGACGATGCGCGAAACGTCAACCATGATTGACGCCATGAGCGAGACGATCCGCACCGCCCTCGGCGGCCTCGGCGACGATGAACCCCTGGCCGAGCTCCGGCAGCTCGGGGCCCTCCGTCAGGAGATCGCGCGGCTCGAGGAGGTCCAGGTCCGCCGGGCGCGGCTGCGGGGCTCGTCGTGGCTCGCGATCGCGAGCGCACTGGGGGTCTCCAAGCAGGCGGCGCACAAGAAGTACGGACGGGTCTGACGACGGACCCCTCGCGGTCCCCCGAGGCGCGTGACGCCCGAGCGCGGGGAGTTTGGTCCACCGCCGAGCCAGCCGCGCGGCGGCGTCGGCGGCGAGGGGTACGGTCGAATCTGATGCCAGAGAACGAGGTCCGCATGTCTTCTCCCGCTCCCGCGCGTGGTCGGCGCGGCCGTCGCACCCCCGAGGGTCCGCGCGCGTCGTTCCGGCAGTTGCTGCCGTTCCTGCTCGAGCACAAGCGCACGCTGGTCGTCGTCGCGGTCCTCAGCGTCATCGGCGCGGGCGCGACGCTCGTGCAGCCCCTGCTCGTCGGCCAGGTCATCTCGCGCGTGCAGTCGTCCGTGCCCCTCGGCGCGCTCGTCTGGCTGCTGGTCGGCTTCGTCGTGCTGTCCTCGCTCATCTCGGGCTACCAGCACTACCTCCTGCAGCGCACCGGCACCGCGGTGGTGTACTCGAGCCGACGGCGGCTGATCGCGCGCATCCTGCGACTGCCCATCAGCGAGTTCGACGCCCGCCGCACGGGCGACCTCGTCTCGCGCGTGGGCACCGACACCACCCTGCTGTACGCCGTGCTCACCCAGGGACTCGCGGATGCCGTGGGCAACGCCCTCATCCTCGTCGGCGCGGTGATCGCGATGGCGTTCATCGACCCCCTGCTGCTCGGCTTGATCGTCGTGGTGATCGGAGCGTCGCTCGCGACCGTCGTCGTGCTCAGCACGCGGATCCGTGCGGCCTCCGCCGCCCAGCAGGAGAAGGTCGGCGAGCTCTCCTCGGGGGTCGAGCGCGCCGTCGGGTCCATCCGCACGATCCGCGCCGCCGGGGCCACCGATCGCGAGACCGCCACCGTCACCGAGACCGCGACGGAGGCGTACGCCGCCGGCATCCGCATCGCGAAGGTGTCGGCGCTCATCGTGCCCGTGGCGGGGATCGCCCTGCAGGTCTCGCTGCTCGTGGTGCTCGGCGTCGGCGGCTTCCGCGTGGCATCCGGGGCGATCGACGTCGCGGCCCTCGTGACCTTCGTGATCTTCCTGTTCCTCCTCGTGCAGCCGCTCGCCACCGCGATCGGCGCGATCACCTCGGTGAACCAGGCGCTCGGCGCCCTGGGTCGCATCCAGGAGGTGCTCGACCTGCCCCTCGAGAGCGACGGCGACCAGCCGCGCACGACGACGCCGGTCCCGGATGCCGCCGCCCTGGAGTTCCGCGACGTGCGGTTCCGCTACCCCGACCACGTCGTGAAGGCCCGCGAGGCCGCGGCCCGGGAAGCGCGATCCGTCCTCGCGGATGTGCACCTGGAGTCCGCGGATGTTCCCGCCGAGACCGACCGCGAGGTGCTGCGCGGGGTGTCGTTCGCCGTGCCGCGCGGGTCGCGCGTCGCGCTCGTGGGCCCGTCCGGGGCCGGCAAGAGCACGATCCTCTCCCTCATCGAGCGCTTCTACGACCCGACGGAGGGCGCGATCCTCCTCGACGGCGTCGACGCCCGCGATCTTTCTCGCGAGGAGCTGCGTGCCCGCTTCGGGTACGTCGAGCAGGACGCGCCGACCCTGGCCGGCACGATCGCCGACAATCTGCGTCTCGCCTCGCCCGCGGCATCCGACGCCGACTGCGAACGCGTGCTGCGCGAGGTCAACCTCGGCGACGTGCTGGAGCGGAGCCCCCTCGGCGTCGACGCCCCCGTGGGCGAGGACGGGGTGATGCTCTCGGGCGGCGAGCGTCAGCGCCTCGCGATCGCGCGCGCGCTGCTGGCGGCGCCTCCCGTGCTGCTGCTGGACGAGTCGACGTCGTCGCTCGACGGGGTGAACGAACAGCGCATGCGCGAGGCGATCGACGCCGTCGCGACCGATCGCACGCTGCTGGTCATCGCGCACCGCCTCTCGACCGTGGTCGACAGCGATCTCATCGTGGTGCTCGAGAACGGCCGCGTGGTCGGGCAGGGCACGCACAGCGAGCTCGTGGCATCCACTCCCCTGTATCGGGATCTCGCGAAGCACCAGCTGCTGGTGTGACCCGCCCGGGGCGACCCGTCAGATCGTGTGCCGCGCGATAGACGCCCGACCTCCTGCGGCGGGCATACCGATGCCCCTCCTGCGCGCCAAGAACGGGAGGGGCATCGGGGTAGGGGACGCGCCGCGCCCGCGGAGGCGGGACGGGGCGAGCGGACTCAGGCGCGCCGCAGGCGGTAGCGCAGGGCGGCGAGTTCGGCGCGGAGGGCCGCGGGCAGGTGCGAGCCGAAGGTGTCGAAGAACTCCTCCGTGAGATCGGCCTCGGCGAGCCACGAGTCGCGGTCGATCGCGAACAGCTCCTCGAGGTCGGCGGCGGGGAGGTCGAGACCCGAGAGGTCGAGGTCCTCCACGCGGGGCAGACGGCCGATCGGGCTGTCGACCGCGTCGACCTGTCCGTCGACGCGGCGGATGATCCAGTCGATCACGCGGGCGTTGTCGCCGAAGCCGGGCCAGAGGAACCGGCCGTCGTCGCCCTTGCGGAACCAGTTGACCTGGAAGATGCGCGGGGCGCGGTCGAAGCGGAGCTTCTGGCCCACCTTCAGCCAGTGCCCGAAGTAGTCGCCCATGTTGTACCCGCAGAAGGGGAGCATCGCGAAGGGATCGCGACGGAGCTCGCCGACCGTGCCCTCCTGGGCCGCGGTCTTCTCGGACGACACCGTCGAGCCGAGGAAGACGCCGTGCGACCAGTCCGTGGCCTCGACGACGAGCGGGACGTTCGTCGCGCGACGACCGCCGAACAGGATGACGTCGAGGGGGACGCCCTCGGGCGCCTCCCAGTCCTGGGCGATCTGCGGGCACTGGGCGGCACCGACCGTGAAGCGCGAGTTGGGGTGCGCGGCCGGGCGGCCCGACGCGGGCGTCCAGGGGTTGCCCTCCCAGTCGATGAGGTGCGGGGGCGCCTCGTCGGTCAGACCTTCCCACCACACGTCGCCGTCGGGGCGGAGGGCGACGTTGGTGAAGATGGTGTTGCCCCAGAGCGTCTCGATCGCGGTGACGTTGGTGGACTCGCCGGTACCCGGTGCGACGCCGAAGAAACCGGCCTCCGGGTTGATGGCCCACATGCGTCCGTCTTCCCCGGGGCGGATCCAGGTGATGTCGTCGCCGAGCGTCTCGACGCGCCAGCCGGGGATCGTCGGGCGGAGCATCGCGAGGTTCGTCTTGCCGCACGCCGAGGGGAAGGCTGCGGCCACGTGGTACGCCTTGCCCTTCGGGTCGATCACGCGGATGAGCAGCATGTGCTCGGCGAGCCAGCCCTCGTCCCGACCGAGGACCGAGGCGATGCGCAGCGCGAAGCACTTCTTCGCCAGGATCGCGTTGCCGCCGTAGCCCGAGCCGTACGACCAGACTTCGAGCGTGTCGGGGAAGTGGACGATGTACTTCTCGTCGTTGCAGGGCCACGCGACGTCGGCCTCGCCCGGGGCGAGCGGGGCGCCGACCGAGTGCACGGTCTTGACCCAGGGGGCGCCCGCGGCGATCTGCTCGGTGACGGCGGCGCCGACGCGGGTCATCACGCCGATGGATGCCACGGCGTACGCGCTGTCGGTGATCTGCACGCCGATGTGGCTCAGGGGTCCGCCGATGGCGCCCATCGAGAAGGGGACGACGTACATCGTGCGTCCGCGCATCGAACCCTCGAAGACGCCGTTCAGGGTCTCGCGGATCTCGGCCGGGGCGATCCAGTTGTTCGTGGGACCGGCATCCTCTTCGCTCTCGGACGCGATGTAGGTGCGCGACTCGAGGCGGGCGACGTCGCCGGGGTGCGAGCGGGCGAGGTACGAGCCGGGGCGCCACTCGGGGTTGAGCTTGATGAGCTTGCCCTCGTCCACCATCTCGCGCAGCAGCGCGTCGTTCTCGGCGGCCGAGCCGTCGACCCAGTGGATGCGGTCGGGCTGCGTGAGGGCCGCCACCTGGTCGACCCAGGCGAGGAGGCCCGGCATGCCGGGACCGTCGACCTCGGGACGCGTGCCGTAGCCGGGGCGGGCGACCGCGGGGGTCGCGGCGGCGCGTCCGGCGGGGCGGGCGAAGATGTCGGCGAGGGCCATGTCGTCTCCTTTGTCGAGCGGAATTCTGTGGTCTTCCCCCACTCTGACGCGGCCATAGATGATCTTTCAGCAGAATCTGTGAGTAAGAATCGAGGATCTTTCGATATGGTCAAGGAATGGCCTCGTCGCTCGAACTGACCACGCTCGGACACCGCATCCGCCACCACCGCCTCGCCCGCGGGCTCACCCTGGACGAGCTCGGCGCGCTCGTGGGGGTCGCGGGCAGCCAGCTCAGCCTGATCGAGAACGGAAAGCGCGAGCCCAAGCTCTCCCTCCTGCAGGAGATCGCGCGCGCGACCGAGACCGAGGTCACCGAGCTTCTCTCCACCGAACCGCCGAACCGCCGGGCGGCGCTCGAGATCGAGCTCGAGCGCGCGCAATCGAGCCCGTTCTTCCAGCAGCTCGGCATCCCGCCCGTGAAGGTGACCAAGGGCACGAGCGACGAGACGATCGAGGCGGTCCTGGGCCTGCACCGCGAGCTCCAGCGCCGCGAGCGCGAGACGATCGCGAGCCCCGAAGAGGCGCGGCGGGCGAACACCGAGATGCGCCTGCGCATGCGCGCGGTCGACAATCACCTGCCCGACATCGAGAAGCTCGCCGAGAAGCAGCTCAAGGCCGCCGGCCACGGCACGGGGGCTCTGACCCACCGCACCGTCAGCATCATGGCCGAGCAGTTGGGCTTCGAGCTGATCTACGTCAGCGACCTGCCCCACTCGGCCCGGTCGGTCACCGATCTCGAGAACGGCCGGATCTACCTTCCGCCCGCCTCCATCCCGGGCGGCCACGGCCTGCGCTCGATGGCGCTGCAGGCGATGGCCCATCGCTTGCTCGGGCATCGCCCGCCCACCGACTACGCCGACTTCCTCCAGCAGCGCCTCGAGATCAACTACTACGCCGCCTGCTGCCTCATGCCCGAGACGAGCTCGGTCGCCTTCCTCACGCAGGCGAAGAAGGACCGCAACCTCGCCGTCGAAGACTTCCGCGACGCCTTCGGCGTCACCCACGAGGCCGCCGCGATGCGGATGACGAACCTCATGACGGCGCATCTCGGCATCCGGCTGCACTTCCTCCGCGTCGACGGCGACGGAGCGATCTCGCGCGTGTACGAGAACGACGGATTGCCGCTCCCGACCGACGTGACGGGATCGGTGGAGGGGCAGATCGTGTGCAAGAAGTTCTCGGCACGGTCGGCGTTCGCCGAGCACAACCGCACCACGGAGCACTACCAGTACACCGACACCCCCGCGGGCACCTTCTGGTGCTCGACGCAGACGGGAACCACCTCGGACGGTGACTTCTCGATCACCGTGGGAGTGCCGTTCGACGACGCCCGCTGGTTCCGCGGCCGCGAGACCTCGACGCGCGGCGTCTCGCGCTGCCCCGACGAGTCCTGCTGCCGTCGCCCGGAGTCGGATGCCGCGCAACGCTGGCAGGGCAAGGCCTGGCCGAGCGCGCGCGTGCACCGGCACATGTTCTCGCCGCTGCCCCGCGGCATGTTCCCCGGCGTCGACGACGCGGAGGTGTTCGCGTTCCTGGACCGACACGCGAACGGCTGAGGCCGCGGCCGTCCGCCGCTCGGCTCCGCGGTCGTGCGACCCGAACTCCTGAGAAACGGGGTTCGACCGTGCCGGCGGCGCCCGTTCCGCCGCGACGGGCGCAGACCGTCAGGAGTTCCGCACGCGCAACGGGGATGTGCGCGGATGCCGCGGCCCGGCGCCCCGCGACCGGCTGCGCGGCACGAACGACGGAGGCCACCACCCCGGGCCCTCTCGGGGCGCCGGGGTCGTGGCATCCGGTGTCTTGTCCTGCGCGATCAGGCGTAGGGGTTGGCCGTCAGCGTGTACTTCGTCTGCAGGTACTCGTGGATGCCCTCGTCGCCGCCCTCGCGGCCGAGGCCCGACTGCTTCCAGCCGCCGAAGGGGGCGGCGGCGTTGGAGACGACGCCGACGTTGAGGCCCATCATGCCGGTCTCGAGCTTGTCGATCATGCGCTGACCGCGCGCGAGCGACTCGGTGAAGACGTAGGAGACCAGGCCGTACTCGGTGTCGTTGGCGATGCGCACGGCGTCGTCTTCGTCGTCGAAGGGGACGATCGCGAGCACGGGTCCGAAGATCTCCTCGCGCAGGATGTCGCTGCCCGGCTGCACGTCGGACACGACGGTCGGCTCGAAGAACGTGCCGGGACCCTCGACGGCCGAACCGCCGGTGGTGACGGTCGCGCCCCGCTCGACGGCGTCGCCCACGAGCGTCTGGGCCTTGTCGACGGCGCGGTCGTCGATGAGGGGTCCGATCTGCACGCCTTCCTCGGTGCCGCGGCCGATCTTCATGCCCTGCACGCGCTCGGTGACGCGTCGGGTGAACTCTTCGACGACGCTGCGCTGCACGATGAAGCGGTTGGCGGCGGTGCAGGCCTGGCCGATGTTGCGGAACTTCGCGAGCATCGCGCCCTCGACGGCCTTGTCCATGTCGGCGTCGTCGAACACGACGAAGGGGGCGTTGCCGCCGAGCTCCATCGAGGTGCGGAGCACGCCGGGTGCGGCCTGCTGCAGCAGCTTCACGCCGACCGGCGTCGACCCCGTGAACGAGAGCTTGCGCAGGCGCGGGTCGGAGATGATGCGCTCCGAGACGGGGCCGGTGTTCGTGGTGGTCACGACGTTGACGACACCGGCGGGGACACCGGCGTCCTGCAGGATCTGCGCGAAGAACAGCGTCGTCAGCGGCGTGAGGGTCGCAGGCTTGATGACGACCGTGCAGCCGGCGGCGAGCGCGGGCGCGATCTTGCGCGTGGCCATCGCGAGGGGGAAGTTCCACGGGGTGATGAGGTAGCACGGGCCCACGGGGTGCTGGGTGACGATCATGCGACCGGTGCCCTCGGGGTTCGCGCCGTAACGGCCCTGGGTGTGCGCGGTGACCTCGCTGAACCAGCGGAGGAACTCCCCGCCGTAGCCGACCTCGCCGCGTGCCTCGGCGAGCGGCTTGCCCATCTCGAGCGTCATGAGGAGCGCGATGTCCTCCTTGCGCTCCTGCAGCAGGTCGAAGGCGCGGCGGAGGATCTCGGCACGCTCACGAGCCGGGGTCGCCGCCCACGACGGGAACGCCTCAGCGGCGGCATCCATCGCCGCGACGCCGTCGTCGACGGTCGCGTCGGCGATCTCGTGGATGACCTCGCCCGTCGCGGGGTCGTTGACGGCGACGGTCTTGCCGCCGGTCGCCGCGCGCCACTCCCCGTTGATCAGCAGGCCGGTGGGTACGGATGCCAGCAGCTCGCTCTCGCGCGAATCGGTCATGGGTCCTCCTGGATCGGGGCGGGGTGTCCCGCCCATTCTCGTCAGCGCACGGGGGTGCGCCGATATACGTCGTGGACAATTCGGATGCCGCGATCGCCGCAGCGGAGACGCGTGGGGAGCGAGCCGGTGGAGGCCGCGACACGGCGGCCGCACCTCGCCCGAGCGTCTTCTCCCGGGTCGCTCCGCGCACCATGCGGGAGTAAACGCCCTGCACCGGAGGAAACGCCATGCCACGGCGTTTCCCCCTCGGCGGAGCGTTTACAGGGTCAACCCACCGCCGCCGGCACGGCCATCGCCCCGGCGAGGAAGCGGTCGAGCCCCGCGGGGTCGGTCAGCGGCAGCACGTGGGCGACGTACTGGTCGGGGCGCACCACGACCACGGCCCCCTCGGCGGCGATCCCGCGCTCGGCGAAGATGTCGCTGCTCGTCCAGGCCGACGGCGCGGCCGCGAAGACCTTCTCGAGGTCGGTCAGGCCGAGCGGGCCGGAGCGCGGACGGAACAGCGACGGCACGTCGACCACGTCCTCCCAGCGGCCCGGGAACACCGCCTTCACGTCGAACACCGCGTCGAGGTCGGCTCCGGCGGGAGTGAATCGCTCCACGATCTCTCGCGACTCCGACGCCCAGGCACGCAGCGCCGAGCCGTCGGCATCCGCGAACGCATAGATCCGCCAGCGGCCGTCGGCTCGCGCGTGATGCCCGAGGTGCACGGCGTTTCCGTCGCACACCCGCACGACCTCGACACTCTGGAAACGCTTGCCGACCGGGAATCCGGGTGCCAGGTCCTGAGCGGGCGCATCGGCGGTGATCGACGAGGGGGCATAGTGCGTGCCGAAGCCGGAGGGGAACTCCGCGGTGGCGAGGTAGTAGGTCGCGAGCTCGTCGGGATCGGTGATCTCACCGGGCTTGCGCGCCATGAGCGACGACCACTCGCGGTCGAAGTCGATGAGCTGCTGGGCGACCGGGCGCCGCTCGGCGTCGTAGGTACGCAAAAGCTCTGCGGGCGCGAGGCCGGTGAGCACGTGGCCGAGCTTCCAGCCGAGGTTGAAGCCGTCCTGCATCGAGACGTTCATGCCCTGCCCGGCCTTCGCGCTGTGGGTGTGGCACGCGTCGCCGGTGAGGAAGACGCGGGGGTCGTCGAGATCGTCGACGAACTGGTCGGTCACCCGGTGCCCCACCTCGTAGACGCTGTGCCAGGCCACCTGCTTCACGTCGAGCGAGTAGGGGTGCAGGATCTCGTTCGCCCGGCGGATGATCTCCTCGATCGGGGTCTGGCGCACGCGCCGGTCGTCGTCGGCGGCGACCTCGCCGAGATCGATGTACATGCGGCTGAGGTACCCGCCCTCGCGCGGGATGTGCAGGATGTTGCCGGCCTCGGCGTTGATCGCGCACTTGATGCGCCAGTCGGGGAAATCGGTCTCCACCAGCACGTCCATCACGCCCCAGGCGTGGCGGGCGGCGGCTCCGACGTGCGTGCGTCCGATGGC
Organism: Microbacterium sp.; assembly: GCA_029239635.1. Classification (GTDB taxonomy): domain Bacteria; phylum Actinomycetota; class Actinomycetes; order Actinomycetales; family Microbacteriaceae; genus Microbacterium. The sequence goes on from JARBUN010000039.1 coordinate 12,153, forward strand.
CTGGCGCACGCCGCTGCGGGCACCGTCGCATCCGGCGACGTACTTCGCGCGGATGGTGCGCTCCCCCTCGGCGGTGCGCACGCGCACCTCGACGTCGACGTCGCGCACCGTGAGGCCCAGGAACTCCACGCCGTAGTCGGGAGTGAGGCGCGCGGGCCCGGACGCAGCCGCCTCGGCGAAGTAGTCGAGCACGCGTGCCTGGTTCACGATGAGGTGCGGGAACTCGCTGATCTTGAGTCCGTAGTCCTCGGTGCGGGTGGTGCGCACGATCCGGTCGGGGCTCTCGGGGTCGGGGGCCCAGAAGTTCATCCACCCGATGTTGTAGGCCTCGGCGGTGATCCGGTCGGCGAAGCCGAAGGCCTGGAACGTCTCGACACTGCGGGGCTGGATGCCATCGGCCTGGCCGAGGGCGAGACGCCCCTCGCGCTTCTCGATGAGGCGCGTCGTGAGCTGGGGGAACTGCGACATCTGCGCCGCGAGCAGCATGCCGGCCGGCCCCGAGCCGACGATGAGTACGTCGACCTCGTCGGGGAGCTCGTCCGGGCGGTCGACCCCCGTGCCGGCGGCGTTCTGCACGCGCGGGTCACCGGAGACGTAACCGTGGTGGTGGAACTGCATCGTTTCTCCTGACGTCGTCGTCGGGCTTGCGCGTGACGTGCGCTCGTTCTATATTCGAACGCGGCGTTCTTCTATCGAACGAGAGGTTAGCTCTCCTATGCCCGCACAGCAAGATGCGCCGCCCGCTTCGCAGACACTGAGTCGTGGCATCCGGTTGCTCGAAGAGCTCGCCGACGCGCGCACCCCCCTCTCGATCGACGATCTCGCCGCTCGGGTCGAGCTGCACCGCTCGGTCGCGTACCGGCTGCTGCGCACCCTCGAGGATCACGGGCTGGTGACGAGGGATGCCGCGGGCGCGGTGCGCCTCGGAACGGGTCTCGCGGCACTGGCGGCGGGTGTCGCCGCCGATCTTCAGGCCGAGGCGCTCCCCGAGCTGACCGCCGCGGCGAACGACCTGGGCATGACGTGCTTCCTCGTGGTGCTCGACCACGACGAATGCGTGACGCTCACCAGCGTCGAGCCGCGACACGCGGTCACGACCGTGGCGCAGCGCCCCGGCGCCCGACACGCCGTCACCCGTGGCGCGCCCGGACGCGCGATCCTCGCGCAGCTCCCCCCGCGCCGCTGGCCCGAGGCCGTCGATGCCCGGCTCGCCGCCGAGGTGGCCGATGTCGCCGACCGCGGCTGGGCGACGAGTCACGACGAGGTCGTGCCCTCCCTGCGGGCCGTGGCCGTGCCGCTCGCCGTGCAGGGCCGCGAGCCCGCGGCCGTGGCGGCGGTGCATGTGGCGACCGATCTCGACGACGCCGCGATCGCCGCGCGCCTGTCGGCGGCGGCCGAGACGATCCGCTCGGGGCTCTAGCCCGGGCCCTTCCGCGCCCCCGCGGCAGCATGCGGGGGCGACCTGCGCCGCGTGCACGCCGCCGCACGGCGCGAGCATCCGGCGCACGTCAGCGACGCGGGCGGCGGGCGCGGCTCAGGTCGCGAGGCCCGTCCCGCACGAGGAGCAGAAGCGCGCGCCGGACGGGTTCTCGGAGCCGCAACCCGTGCAGGTGGAGACGACGACGAGCGGCGATCCGCACTCCCCGCAGAACTTCCCCCCGTGCGACTGCGCGCCGCACGCGCCGCAGCGCGGTCGGGCCGGCGTCTTCAGATCGACGCCGCCGACCAGGTCGACGGTCTCGAGCCGCTCCTGCACCTGCCGGCGCCGCGCCTCGGCCTGCAATTGGGCGAGTTCCTCGACCGCGATGGGCGAGCAACGCACGCACTGTCCGACCCCGTCGTTCCAGCACACGTCGTCGCACACCCAGTCGCTGCACGCGCGACACTGGTGGAACTTCGGGGCGATCTCGGCCGTCGCGGCACGCAGCGCCTGATCCTTGGCCGGGGAGTTCGTGCCGCGGTCGAGGAGCCGATCGGCCATCGAGGTGAACTGCGACACCTGCCCGCCGAAGAAGTTGCCGATGCCTCGTGCGAGACGCTGCCCGGCGGCGCGCGGGTCGGACCGGAAGGCCGACCGGTAGCCGTTGCCGCAGCGTTCGCAGCGGAACTCGAACTGATAGCCGTCGGTGTTCGACAGATCGCTGAAGTTGTCGGTGAACGGGACGAGATCGCTCATGTCACTCCTGATCGGGGGCGGGGACGCTCAGGGCGCCGGGTGAGGGGGAAAGCCGCGGCCGCTCGCCGAAGACGAGGTCGATGAGCGGCGCGAAGTCGTAGTCGCGGGAGTACCGCGGGGCTTCCATGAGGAGGAGGTTGTTGATGAGCATGCCGCGCCCCATGAAGGCCCACAGCTCGACGTCGCTCGCCCCGGCGTCGCGCAGCGTCCGGTAGACGTCGTCGAACTGCCGCCGGGATTCCGCCCCGATCGCCGGCTCGGCGGTCGCCGCCGAGAAGGCGTGCGCCCACACCAGCAGGGCAGCGGGATTCGACAGGACGAGCTCGCGATAGGCCGCGCCGAGACGGTCGCCGTCGAAGCCCCCGCTCATCGCCGCGCGGAAGACCTCGACGATCTCGGCGGCGGCGAAGGCGTGCGTCCGGACGAACAGCTCGAGCTTCGATCCGAACGTGCGGATCACGTACGGCTGGGAGACCCCCATCTCCGCGGCCACCTGCGCCGTCGACGTCCCGAAGTATCCGCGCGCGGCGAACGCGCGCACGGAGCCGGCGAGCAGTTCGGCATCACGCGCGGGACGGCGTCGAGGGGTCGGCATCCGCGGTCCTTCTCCGGAGGGGGTTATCGCTCGATAATACTGGGGTCCGCGCGCGCAGTCACCCGGTGTGCGCGGTCAGACAATCCGTGGACTCCGCCGGGACAGGAGAGTGGATGCCGGAGGCCCCACCATGCACGATCACGCACACGCCGTCCCCGACCAGGCGATGGACAACCCCGCCCTCGAACGTGCGGATGATGCCGGTCCCGCCGTCCACCCGCTGGACCCTCTCACCGCCGCAGAGATCGAGCGCACGCGCGACATTCTCGTCGCCGCGGGCCTGCTGGGCGAGACCGCGCGGGTGCCCATGCTGCTGCCCGCCGAGCCCGACAAGAAGGCGGTGGCTTCGTGGCATCCGGGAGATCCGATCGACCGCCGCGCCGACGTCACCCTGCTCGACACCGCGACCGGCGAGGTGACCGAGGCGATCGTCGCGATCACCGCGGGCGAGGTGGTGCACAGCCGCCGCCACGCCGCCGACACCGCGCCGTACGGTCAGCCGCAGTACCTGTTCGAGGAGTACGAGCGGGCCGCCGAGCTGGTGAAGGCCTCGCCCGAGTGGCGCGCGGCGATGGAGCGCCGCGGCCTCGCCGATCGGATCGAGCTCGCCTTCTGCACGCCCCTGGCGCCCGGCTTCGTCGGGCGCGAGAACGAGGTCGGGCGCCGCGTCATCCGCTCGTTGACGTTCCTGCGCGACAGTGAGGACGACATCGCCTGGGCCCACCCCGTCGAGGGCCTCATCGTGCACATCGACCTCACCGCGAACCGGGTGATCGGCATCGAGGACGAGGGCGACGTGCCCGTCCCGGCGGGCAGCGGACGGTACGACCCCGCGGTCACCGGCCCCGCCCGCACGACGCTGAAGCCGATCGAGATCACCCAGCCCGAGGGACCGAGCTTCCACGTCGAGGGCTCGCACGTGCAGTGGGAGAACTGGACGCTGCGCGTCGACTTCAACGCCCGCGAGGGGCTCGTCCTGCACGACGTGCGTTTCGACGACCGGCCGGTGCTCTCGCGCGCGAGCATCCCCGAGATGGTGGTGCCCTACGGCGACACGAGCAACACGAGGTTCTGGATCAGCTACTTCGACGCGGGCGAGTACCTGCTCGGCAAGAACGCGAACCACCTGGAACTCGGATGCGACTGCCTCGGCGTCATCCACTACTTCGACGGGCACGTCGCCGACGACCACGGGCACGCGATGCGCATCCCGAACGCGGTGTGCATGCACGAGGAGGACTACGGCGTGCTCTGGAAGCACACCGAGCCCGGTGCCGTCGGGTCGCACGTTCGGCGCTCGCGGCGCCTGGTCGTGTCGTACTTCGCCACGATCGGCAACTACGACTACGGCTTCTTCTGGTACTTCTACCTCGACGGGTCGATCCAGGTCGAGGCCAAGGCCACGGGCATCGTGTTCGTCGGCGGGGGCGAGCCCGGTTCCCCCAACCGCCACGCCCCGGAGATCGCACCCGGCGTCTTCGCGCCCGTGCACCAGCACCTCTTCTCGGCGCGGCTCGACATGGCGATCGACGGCGACGAGAACCGCCTTTTCGAGGTGGATGCCGTGCGCATCCCGATGGGCGACGACAACCCGTTCGGCAACGCCTTCACCTGGTCGCACACGCCGCTGCGCACCGAGCAGGAGGCGCAGCGCGAGGCCGACACCTCGGTCGCCCGCGTGTGGGAGGTGCAGTCGACCACCCGCACGAACCACGTCGGCAAGCCCACCGCGTACCACCTCATCCCCGAGCCCACGGCTCTGCTGATGGCGGATCCGGCCTCGACGGTCGCCGCGCGCGCGGCCTTCGCGACGAAGCACCTGTGGGGCACCGCGTACGACCCCGACGAGCGCTGGCCCGCCGGCCGCTACCCCAACGCGCACGCAGGCGGCGCGGGGCTTCCGGCCTACACCGCCGACGACCGCTCGATCGACGGCGCCGACCTCGTGCTCTGGCACACGTTCGGCCTCACGCACGTTCCCCGACCCGAGGACTGGCCGATCATGCCGGTCGACTACGCCGGGTTCTGGCTCAAGCCGTACGGCTTCCTCGACCGCAACCCCGCGCTGGATCTGCCCGAGTCGTCGCAGGCCCACGCCGAGGGTGGCGAGGGGTGCTGCGGCGGCGGTGACGCCTGCCACTGCGGGCACTGAGCGTCGCGCGGTCGCGCCGCGGCATCCGGATCCCCTTCCCGGATTCCGGATGCCACGGACGGCGCCCGAATCGCTGCGCGCGTGTCGCGGCCCGGTAAGGTCGGACGGTCGAGCGAGAGGACGGACGAGCGTGCCCCGACGCGTGGACCACGAAGCCCGCCGCCGCGAGATCGTGCTGGCCACGTGGCGTCTGATCGCCGAGCGTGGGATCGAGGCCACGACCATGCGGGAGCTCGCCCGCGAGCTCGGGCTGGCCAACGGCAGCGTCACGCACTACTTCCCCGACAAGAGCGCGATCATCACCGCGGCCTTCGCGCACGTCTTCGACGCCACGACCGCGCGGTTCGAGCAGGGCCGCGCGCGGACGGGGGACACCGGACTCGCGGCGTTGCGGGCATTCCTCCTCGAGGCCGCGCCGATCGACGAGGAGCGCGCCCTCGAGGCCCGCATCGTCATCGCGTTCCTCGAGTACGCCGCCGCCGACCCCGCTCTCGCCGAGATGTTCCGTGGACGGATGCGGCAGTGGCAGGAAGCGTTCGCGGCGATGGTCGCCGAGGCGCAGGAGCGCGGCGAGGTGCGCGACGGCCTCGACGTGCAGGCGGTGAGCGATGCCATCCTGCACGCGGTGAACGGGATGCAGGCCAACGGCGTCCTGCTCCCGGAGACGGCTCGCGAGGATCGCATGCTCGCGACCGTGGACGCGCTCGTCGACATGCTCCGCTGAACGGGGCTCTCGCGGCATCCGATACATCGGGGTAATATTCGGGAAACTTTGGTTCTACAAGCGTCGGATAAAAAGGACGCGGGAACCGATGTCGAGGGAAACGAGGAGGTCTCCCATGCCGATCGCTGCCATCCGCCAGCCGGGCGTCACCGCCATCCATGCCGCCGATCTGGCCGCGTTCCGCGCGGCGGTCGACGACAGTTTCGTCCCGCTGCACGTCACCGCCGCCGACCCCGACCGCTTCCACGGCAGCATCCGGGCGGCCTCGGCCGACGGCATCCACGTCAGTACCGTCGCGGCGTCCGCGCACGTCGTCGAACGCACCCCCGACCTCATCGCGCGCGCCGACGGCCCCGCCGTGAAGATGAGCCTCATGCTCACCGGCACCGGACTGCTGATCCAGGACGGACGCGAAGCGCTCCTGCGTCCCGGAGACTTCGCCGTCTACGACACCTCGCGTCCGTACTCGCTGTGCTTCAGCGGCGACTTCCGCACGATCGTGACGATGTTCGCACCGAGCGCCCTCCCCCTGCCCTCGTCGGCCCTCGCGCAGCTCACCGCCGTGCGCGTGCCCGGCGACGGGGGACTCGGCGGCGTCGTCGCCCCCTTCCTCGCACAGCTCGGCACCCACCTCGATCAGGTCGCGAGCCCGTCCGGATCCCGGCTCGTGCACACCGCGCTCGACCTGCTCACGACGGTCTACGCGCACGAGCTGGGCAGCGACGTCGCCGCGAGCGATCCGCACGCGGCCCTCCGCCGCCGCGTCGAGGAGCACATCGACACCCACCTCGCCGCGCCCGACCTCGGCCCCGGATCGATCGCCGCCGCGCACTACATCTCGACGCGACACCTGCACACGCTCTTCCAGGGCCAGGGCACGACCGTGTCGGCGCTCATCCGCTCCCGCCGCCTCGAGCGCTGCCGCCGCGACCTGACCGATCCGCTGCTCGCCGATCAGTCGGTCTCGGCGATCGGCGCGCGCTGGGGATTCCCGGATGCCGCGCACTTCAGCCGGACGTTCAAGTCGGCGTTCGGCTTCTCACCGAGCGAGTGCCGCGCGGGCTCCTGACGCGGGCGTGCACCCCCTCTCCGACCAGCAAGAAGTGGGACATGGTTCGGGTCGACGGCGCACGCGCTTCATGCATGTCGCCCTTCGCGCGGATCATGTCCCACAAATGACCGGTTGCGAAGTCGCCACGCAGCCGAAGGGGGACAGGGGACCGGGGCGGACCCGCCCTCACATCCCCGCGTGGTCGAACGCGATGGTGGGGACGTCGACGATGTGCGCTCCCCCGTCGGCGACGATCGTCGCGCTCCGGCTGCGCGGGGCGCGCAAGCGGCACGTCGCGGGTCACGGTCGCGTAGGCCGCGGCACGGCCCTCCAGCCCGGCCGCCGCGGCGAAGGCATCCATCTCCTCGTCAGCCATCGGCGTCGCCACCCAGCCCGGGCAGACCGCGTTGACCCGCACGCCGTGCCGGCCGTAGTCGCGCGCGAGCGAGCGGGTGAGCCCGATCAGCGCGTGCTTGCCCACGGTGTAGCCCGCGACGGAGGGCCCGGCGGCGAGTCCCGCGATCGACGACATGACCACGACGCGTCCCCGGGCGGCGATGAGCGCGGGCAGCGCGGCGCGGACGACCACGAACGCGGTGGTGACGTTGGCGCGCAGCGCCGCCTCCCACGCGTCGTCGTCGGTGTCGGCGACGGTGGCGAAGCCGTGGCCCCCGGCGTTGGCGACGACGATGTCGAGCCGCCCGTGCTGCTGGAGGATGCGAGCGACGAGGGCGGCCGCGTCGGCCGCGTCTGCGGCATCCGCGGCGATCGCCGTTCCCCCGATCTCGGCCGCGACCCGCTCGAGGGGCTCCGCACGGCGGCCCGTCACCACGACGTGCGCGCCCTCGCGGGCGAACCGCCGCGCGACGGCCTCGCCGATGCCCGTGCCGCCACCGGTCACGAGTGCCACCTGGCCGTGCAGGTCCTCGTTCATCGTTCCTCCTCTTTCGTTCACGCCGGAAACCCCGATCGCGCGCTCACACCGAAATCCGACACCCAGGTCGCCGCCGACACCGGCCGCAGGCGCGGGGATGCCAACAGCACGATCTGATCGGCCACCTCGGCCGCCGTCTGCACCGGGTACTCCGCAGCGGCGAAACCGCTCGGCATCCCGAGATCCCCGCGACTCATCGGGGTGTCGACGATCGAGGGGCATACGGCGTTGACGCGGATCCCCTCGGCGGCCAGCTCCACGGCCGCGGCGCGTGCCAGCTGGAGCAGGGCGGCCTTCGAGGCGCCGTACGGCACCATGCCGGCAGTGGCGACCAGCGCCGAGTCACTCGCGACGATCACGACGGCGGGAGCGTCCGACCGGCGCAGCCACGGCAGCGCCGCGCGCAGGGCGAGGAAGGCGCCCGTGACGTTGACGGCGAAGACGCGCTCCCAGTCCGCGAGCAGGGTCTCCACCAACGGGGTGCCCACCGGGCCGGAGATCCCCGCGGCCAGCACCAGCACGTCGATTCCGCCGAGCTCCTGCGCGCACGCCTCGACCGCGGCCGCGACGGTGTCGGCATCCGTGAGGTCCACGACGACACCGGGATCCCCGATCTCCCGCACGCGCGGGTCGAGGTCGATCGCTGCGGTCCGCACCCCCTCGGCGGCGAGCGCCTGCACGGCGGCACGGCCGATTCCTCCGGCGGCGCCGGTGACGAGCGCTCTGCGCGCGGTGAGGTGAAGGTCCATGTCGCCCATCCTGAAGGCGACGGTGGCGCGCGGCATCCGTCCCTGCACGGACGCAACAGGCCCCCTCACCCGCGGTCAAGTCGACGGCGCGCGAGCGGAGCAAGATCGCTGCAGCGGGCGCCGATGCCCGTTCGGAACCCGAACCCGAAGGACTCGCCATGACCGACTCGACCACCGCCGGCTCCTCGACCGCCTTGCAGCGCGGTGCCCTGGGGGTCGCCGGCATCGTCTTCCTCGTGCTGGCCGCCGTGGCGCCCCTGACCGGCATCGTCGTGGTCGCGTCGCTCGCGATCGCGCTCGGCAACGGCGGCGGCACGCCCGCGTCGTTCCTGATCATCGCGGTGATCCTGCTGCTGTTCGCGGTCGGCTACGCGCAGATGTCGAAGCAGCTGGTGAACGCGGGCGGGTTCTACGCCTTCGTCGTGAAGGGCCTCGGACGCACGGGCGGACTCATCGCGGGGCTCATCGCCACCCTCGGCTACAACTTCTTCGTCGTCGGCACGATCGGCACGAGCGGCTTCTTCATGCAGTCGATCATCGCCGGGCTCACCGGCTTCGATCTGCACTGGTACGTGTGGGGCCTGCTGTCGATCATCGTCTGCTTCGTCCTGGCGCGAACGGGCGTCGACTTCTCCTCGAAAGTGCTCGGCGTGGCCCTGGTTCTCGAGGTCCTGATGCTCGTCGTGTTCGACATCTCCGTTCTCGTGCAGACGGGATACGACCTCGGCGCGTTCTCCCCCGAAGCCCTCTTCTCGGGCTCCCTGCCGATCGGCCTGCTGTTGGCGGCGACCGGCTTCCTCGGTTTCGAGGCGACCGCCCTGTTCGGCGAGGAGGCGCGGAACCCGCTCAAGACCATCCCCCGCGCGACCTACACCGCGATCATCGCGATCGGCGTGATCCTCGGCGTGACGACGTGGGCCGTGGTCAGCGCGACGGGGGTCGCTCAGGCGCAGAGCACGGCGCAGGAGCACCTCGCCACCGGCGACCTCATCTTCAGCCTCGCCGCGACCTACCTCGGCCCGCAGCTCACCGTCGTGATGGAGATCCTGCTGCTCGTGAGCCTGTTCGCCGCGATGCTCGCCTTCCACAACTCCGCCACGCGTTACCTCTACGCCCTGGGCCGCGCCCGCGTGCTCCCGTTCGCTCTCGCCCGCACGCGCTCTTCGGGCGCCCCGCAGCTGGCCGGCATCGTGCAGGCCGCGTTCGCCGCCGTCGTCGCGGGGATCTTCGCCCTCGTGGGTCTCGACCCGATCCTGAACCTCGTCCCCGCGATGCTGGGCTTCGGGACGCTCGCCGTGATCGTGCTGCAGGCGCTCGCGGCCCTGTCGATCGTGGTCTTCTTCCGCCGCCGCGGCGACCGCCGCTGGTGGAGCACGCTGATCGCCCCGGGCATCGGCTTCCTCGCGCTGTCGGTCATCGTGGTGCTGGCCGTCGTGAACTTCGACGTCGTCGCCGGCTCCAACGAACCCGCGATCCGCCTGATGCCGCTGCTGCTCGTCGCGGCCGTCATCGGCGGCATCGGCTACGCCGCGTTCCTGCGTCGACGCAAGCCCGCCGTCTACGCCGGGCTGTCCGACGACCTCGAGGCCTTCAACGTGGTCTCGGCCGAAAAGGGCAAAGACCCCGTCCCCGGACTCTGATCCCGGATGCCGCACCCCGGCGCCCGCGTCTCCGCAGGCCGTAACCGGGCGGCGTCTCGCGCGGCGCGGGGCCGTGGCATCCGTCCCTCCCTCCCCCTCCCTCCAGAGAAAGAGATCGCATGACGACCGACACCCTGAACCTGTCCGACACCCGCACCTGGTTGCCGCTCGATGGGCTCGCGCCCGGTTTCGACGCGGCCAAGGCCGAGCTCACCGATGCTCTCGCGGGCCGCGCCTTCACCACCGTCGCCGAGGACGGCACGCGAACGGCGTACCGCTTCGAGACGGATGCCGTGGAGTGGGCGACGACGTCGGAGAGCGGACGCGACGCCGTCGAGGTCATCGAGGTCGACGAGGAGCTCTACTACGCGCAGTACACCCCCGCCGCGCACGCGGACCAAGCCGTGACCCTCATCCTCGACCTGCGCAGCGGGCACGCGCTGACCGTCCTCAGCATGCTGGGGACGGCCGCCCCCGGACGCACCGCGGTGCAGATGAGCTTCACCCCCGCCACCATCGCCGAGCTCGAGGTGAGCGGCGACGCCCCGGCACCCACCGACGAGCTGATCGGCCGTCGCGTGCTGTGGGTGTACTCCACCGTGCACGCGTACGAGCACGTCTACCTCTCGCCGCACTGGTACTCGTGGCACTGCCTGGCCGGCCCCGAGCAGGGCCTCGCCGACACCGACGAGAACACGGTGTGGCGCGTGCGCCCGGGCATCTACGTCTTCACGTGGCGCGAGAAGGTGATCCCGTGCGGCTCGGTGACCATCGCCGACCACCGCGACCAGAAGGCGCTGCGCGCCCACGGCGTGCTGTTCGGCACCGACGAGTCCGGCTCCGGCGCGACGCACTTCACGTTCGGCGCGCACGGGCGACTGCTCTCGAACACCGTGCACCCGGTCGAGTACGACCCGGCGCGTCCGCTGGAGCGCTGAGCGTTTCTCACCGAGAGCCGCGTCCCTTCGAGGGCGCGGCTCTTCGCGTGTGCCCGGGGTGCGACGGAATCGGACGACCGCGGCAGATGCGGATGCCGCGGAAGGATCCATCCGAATCCGATGCGCGCGTCCGAATCCAGGACATGGCGCCCGCCCCGTCAGGGGCGCTGCCACGCGCACGACCCGCCGGCGCACGGAGGCGCGGAGACCACAACAGAATCGGAGGTTCGTCAGAGAACCGGATGCCGTCGCGGCAACCCTCCGATTCCGGGGCGCTCATCCGATTCTGTGGCAGGACCCGGAGCCGCAACCGGCCGCTCCGCACGAAAGCCGCGCCCCGAGGGAGCGCGGCTTCGCGAGCAGAAGGCCGGGTCAGGCCGCCAGCGCCACCAGCTTCCTCGCCCGGGCCGTCGCCAGCCGCACCCGGAGCACGTGCGTGAGGGCGCTCAGCCCGATCGCCGCGACGAGCGCGAGGCCGCTGGCCACCGCCTGCCAGAACGTCGTGACGCCCAGCAGCACGAGCGAGTTGTTCAGCGCGCCGTAGAACAGCACGCCCACCACGACGCCGAAGATCGTGCCCTCGCCTCCCGTCAGCGCGACACCGCCGAGCAGGACCGCCGTCAGCACGACGAGCTCGAACCCGGCGCCGAGCTGCCCGGCCGGGGCGCTGTTGAGGCGGGCCGCGACGATCGTGCCGGCGAAGCCCGACATCGCGCCCGACAGGACGAACAGCGAGAAGGGCAGCCGGCGCACCGGGACTCCGGAGAGGTACGCCGCCTGCCGGTTGACGCCGACGGCGTACACGTGACGCCCCGTGGGGGTCAGCGAGAGGAAGATCCCGGCCGCGATCAGCAGCAGGGCCGCGATCCACACCGACAGCGGCACGCCCGCGACCGTCCCGACGCCGAGTAGGCCGAACTGGTCACCGAAGTTGTTCCGCGGCGTGGGGCTGATGAGCTGCGCCACCCCGCGCACCGCGGTGAGCGTGCCGAGGGTGGTGATGAACGAGTTCAGTCCGAGCACCGTGACGATCACGGCGTTCACGAGGCCCACCACCGCCCCCGCGAGGATCGCGAGCACCATCGCGACCGCCGGCTGGCCCGCACCCTTGTCCATGACGAGGGATGCCACGACCCCGCCGAGCGCGAGACTCGAGCCCACCGAGAGATCGATGTAGCCGGCGATGAGCAGCATCGCGACGGGGATGGCGACGATCGCGATCACCGCGCTGTCCTGCAGGATGCCGCGGATGTTCTGCCACCCGAAGAAGGAGTCGGTGGCGAGCTGGACGCCGATGACGAGGATGATCAGCACGACGAGCAGCGGCGTGCGCACGACCCCCTCGACGGCGGCGCGGAGGAAGCGGTTGTCGGTCACGGGCGGATTCCTTCGGTGAGGGCGGTGGGAGCGGTGTGGACGGCCGAGAGCAGGCCGTCGGCCGTGGTCAGGGCGACATCGACCTCGTCGACGACGGCCCCTTCCGAGAAGATGAGGCAGCGGTGGGCGAGGTCGACGACCTCCTCGGGCTCGTTGGTGGCGACGATCACGCCGATGCCCTTCTCGGCGGCGAGGGTCTTGATCGCGTCGTAGATGTCCTTCCGCGCGCCGACATCGACGCCCTGGGTCGGGTCGTCGAGCAGGATCACCCGCGTGCGCGCGGCGTCGTTGACCCACCGTCCGAGAAGGATCTTCTGCTGGTTGCCGCCGCTGAACCGGCCCGCGGGCAGGTCGGCCGTGCGCGGACGCAGAGCGAGCCCGGAGGCCACCCGGTCGAAGACGCCGCGCTCCGCCGCGAGCGAGCGCAGACCCCACGATCCGAGTCGACGCATCGCCTCGATGACGGTGTTGTCCTGCGCGGGGAGGGCCGCGAACAGCCCCTCCCGCGCACGATCGGCCGGAACGAGGGCGATGCCCGCGCGCAGCCCCTGCGCGGGCGAGCGGGTGTCGCGCGGCACGCCGTCGATCGCGAGCGTGCCACCGGTGCGCGCGATGCGCCCGAACACCGTGCCGAGGAACCGCGTGCGTCCCGACCCGACCAGCCCGTAGCAGGCCACGATCTCGCCGGGCGCGACGGAGAGATCGATCGGTGCGAGCCCCGGCGCGGTGAGCCCGCGCACCTCGAGGACGGGCGTCTCCCCACGGCGCGGGGGCACGGGGCGGTCGTTCGTGGCGCCGTGACCGTCGCTGATGGCCGCGACGAGCGATTCACGGCTGATCCCGGCCCCCTCGGCCGACCAGACGGCGCGGCCGTTCCGCATGACCGTCGCGGCATCCGCCAGCGCGAGCACCTCGCCGAGGAGATGCGTGACGTAGAGGATCGCGATCCCCCGGCCGGCGAGGTCGCGCACGAGCTGGCCGAGCCGCGCGGCCTCGGCGCGCGAGAGCGCGGCGGTCGGCTCGTCGAAGACGATGAGGCGCGCGTCGCGACGCACGACCTTCGCGATCTCGACCAGCTGCCGCTGCCCGATCGGGAGCGTCGCGACCTTCACGTCGGGGTCGATGCCCGTGGCGCCGACCGCGTCCAGCGCCGCGCGCGCGAGACGGCGCTGTTCCCCGCGGCGGATGAGGCCGCCGGCCGTGGGCTCCTGGCCGATGAAGAGGTTCTCGGCGACCGTCATGTTCTCCAGCAGGCTCAGGTGCTGGTAGATGACCGCGACGCCCGCGGCGATGGATGTCCGCGGCGTGAGGGAGTCGTAGGCGGCGCCTTCGATCTCGATCACGCCGGCCGTCGGGGCGACTCCCCCGCCCAGGCAGGCGATGAGCGTGGACTTGCCGGCGCCGTTGTGGCCGAGCAGCGCGTGGATGCGCCCCCCGGGGATGTCGAGGGTGACGTCGTCGAGAGCGAGAGTGGCCCCGTACCGCTTCGTCAGACCGCGCACGGTGACAGACATGACTGATTCCGTTCTCGTCGAAGGAGGGGGTGGGGCGGGTGCGGCCCGCCCCACCGGGAGGTCAGCCGCCGAGCTCGGTGATGTAGCTCGACAGGTCGGGGTCGGAGACCGTGACCACCTTCACGGGGAGGTCGACACTGGCATCCGTCTTCCCCTCGCCGAGGGCGATGGGGATGTCGATGACGTTGTCGACGAGGTCCTTGAGCGAGAAGTACGTGGCGGCCCGGAAGAAGCTGCCGTCACGCATCTTCTGCAGCAGGAACAGGTTGGGGTCGAGGCCGCCGACGTAGGTCTTCGGGTCGTTCTCGGGTCGGCCCGAGGCGACGAGCGCCTGGTACGCGCCCTGCGCGGCATCGCCGACGGCCGAGACCACGACGTTCGCGTTCGGGTGCTGCGCGAGCAGCGTCGTGGTCACCGAGAGCCCGTCGTCGGGGGTCACGGCCTGCTGCTCGCCGACGATCTGCAGGTCGGGGCCGGTCTCCTTCAGTCCGTCGAGCAGACCCTGCGTGCGCTCTTGACCGATCTGCCGCTCGGTCTCGCTCAGCACGATGACCTCGGCGTCCGGTCCGACGTTCTTCAGCGCCCACTCCGCGGCATCCTTCCCCAGGTCGTAACCGGACTGGTAGAAGCTGAACTGCAGGGTGGCGTCCTGGTTGGTCATGTCGCCGCCGTACGTCACCCAGTATTTGCCCGCGCTGCGGTATTGCTGCGCAACCGATTCGAGGCTGGCCGGGTCGACGGGGAACGACACGACCGCGTCGACGTCGCTGGTGAGGTTCGAAGTGAGCTGGCTGACCTGCTTCTGCAGGTCCATCTCATCGTTGGTGAAGCTGACGTCGACGCCCTTCTCGGCCGCACGCGCCTGCACGATGTTCGTGATGGCGCCGTAGACGGGCAGGGCGGTGAAGGGGTAGTCGAACAGGATCTTCTTCACGGGGCCGCGCTCGGCCGAGGCGGTGGCGCCGTTTCCGGCGTCGTCGGCTGCCGTGGTGCTGCAGGCCGAGAGGGCGAGACCGGCGAGGGCGACCGTGGCGAGGGCGGTCAGGCGGAGGCTGCGCTTCATGATGCTCCTTGCGGTGAGGTGATGCGGGTGACGGGTGCTGTCGTGCGGGTGGGGCAGGGGGGAAGCTTTCGGGCGACGCGGATGCCAGGGGTCAGAGCGTCCACACGCGTCGACCCGCGAACCACGTCTCCACCGCGCGCGTGTCCACGACGCGGTCGATGTCGACGGCGAAGGGGTCCTGGTCGAGCACGACGAAGTCCGCCGACTTGCCGGCGACGAGCGAGCCCGTGACCTCGCCGAGGCCCATCGCGGTCGCGGCGTTGACGGTGAAGACCTCGAAGGCCTCCTCCAGCGTCAGCGCCTGCTCCGGCCACAGCGTTCCCGGCGCGCGGGTCGGCGCGGGTGACGAGACCCTGGATGCCCTCCCACGGGTTGGGAGAGACGCTGACCGGCCAGTCCGACCCGCCCGCGACGAGCACGCCGCGGTCGACGAGGTCGCGATTGGGCTGGAGGTGCTGCGCCTCGGGCTGGGGACGGACCTGGGCGATGGCATCCGGGATCACGCCCGGGAACCACAGGAACGGCGAGATGTCGGCTGACACGTCGAGCTCGACGAAGCGCTGCCGGTCGTCGGGGTGCACGAACTGCCCGTGGGCGATCTGGTAGCGGACGGCGGTGCCGCCGCCGGCGCGGACGGCGGCGATCGCGTCGAGGGCGATGCGCACCGCGGCGTCTCCCGTGCAGTGGATCTTCGCGCCGAGGCCCTGCGACGCGGTACGGGTGAGCCACGCGGTCAGCTCCGCGGGGTCCATCGTGGTCACGCCGCAGTGCGCGTGCCCGTGGTCGGCACTCGGCAGGTAGGGCGTGAGGAATGCCCCGGTGTGCGTGGGCGGCACCCCGTCGAGCGCGACCTTGACGAAGTCGGGGCGGTGGTGTGCGGTGCGGAACTCCTCGCGTCGGGCGACGAGCTCATCACCGACCGGGGTGTTCGCGAAGAGGAACTCGCTCGACAGCAGCGACGACACGACCCAGGCATGCAGGTCGCCGGCGACATCGAGGTCGCGCAGCGCCCCCATGATCTCGACGGTGGCGGCGGCATCCTGGAACGCCGTGATCCCGAACGAGTGGAGGATCTCGATCGCACGGGCGCTCGCCCGGCGGTAGCGCTCGGGGGTGCGGGCGAGGCTGCGGTCGAGCGCCTCGGTGACGGGAAGCGTCGCGGACTCCATGAGCAGTCCGGTGGGCTCCCCCGACTCGGGGTCCCGCACGATCCGACCCTGCGCGGGGTCGGGGGTGTCGGAGCGGATGCCGGCTGCCGCCAGCGCCGCGGAGTTCGCGAAGCGGTTGTGGTGGCTGTCGTCGGTGAGGACCACCGGGCGTCCGCCCGCCGCCTCGTCGAAGCGCGCGCGGGTCTCGGCGCGGGCGAAGTCGTCGAGCAGCACGCTGCCGAACGCCTCCCCGACGATCCACTCGTCGGGGCCGAGCCCGGCTGCGTGGGCGCGCACCGTCTCGAGCACCTCGTCGAGTCCCGCCGTCGGAGAGAAGGCCAGCTGGAAGAGATCGGCCTCACCGGCCATGAGGTGGTGGTTGTGCACGTCGACGAGGCCCGGCACCACCGTGGCTCCCGCCAGGTCCCGCACCTCGGTGTCGGGACCGGCGGTGGCGAGCACCTCCTCGTCTCCCCCGACGGCGAGGAGGCGTCCGCCCGCCACGGCGAGGGCGGTCGCCGAGCGGCGGGACCGATCGGCGGTGTACACGACGGCGTTGTGCAGGATGAGGTCGGCGACGGTCATGAGGCTCCCGGTGTTCGGCGGTGTCGGAATCGACACCGGTGAGGGGTGGAACGGTTCCGACAGGCGGGGTGGCCCGGATGCCGGCGGGGCGGGTCGCGCGCTCCGGTGCGGGCGAGGCGGGGTCCGGTGCGGGCGAGGCGGGGTCCGGTGCGGGTGAGTACATACTCCGCGCACCGGACCCCGCGGACTTGACCAGGGATGCCGCGGGGTTGACGGTGCACGCACGACCCGCGGCCCGGGCGGGGTCAGCCGTTGATCACCTGCGGAACGCCGAGCGCCTTGAGCCCCTCGACGCCGAACTCGAGGCCGTACCCCGAGCCCTTCACCCCGCCGAACGGGATGAGCGGGTGCACCCCGCCGTGCGAGTTGATCCACACCGTGCCCGCCTGCAGGCGCGCGGCCACGCGGCGCGCGGCGTCGCGGTCGCTCGACCAGACCGAGGCGCCGAGGCCGACGTCGAGGCCGTTCGCGCTCGCGATGGCGTCCTCCACGTCGCTGTACCGGATGATGGGCAGCGCCGGTCCGAACTGCTCCTCGTCCACGAGGGCGACGCCGTCGGTGACGTCGGCCACGATCGTCGTGCGATAGAACAGCTCACCGAGATCCGTGGCGGGCTCGCCGCCGAGCACGACGCGGCCGCCGGAGGCCTTGGCATCCTGGACGAGCCGGTCGACGATGTCGAACTGCTGCTTGTTCTGCAGCGGGCCGAGCACCGTGCCCTCATCCAGACCGCGCCCCATCGGCACGTGCGCCGCGTATCCGGCGAGAGCGTCGACGACGGCGTCGTAGACGTCGTCGTGCACGTACAGGCGCTTGAGCGCGGCGCACGTCTGGCCGGTGTTGATGAACGCGCCCCAGAACAGTCCCTCGGCGATGGCGGCCGGGTCGACGTCGGGCAGCACGATGCCGGCGTCGTTGCCGCCGAGTTCGAGGGTGAGGCGGGCGAGGTTGCCGGCGGAGCTCTCGATGATCCTCCGGCCGGTGGCGGTGGAGCCGGTGAACATCACCTTGGCGACATCGGGGTGGGCGACCAGACGCGCGCCGGCGTCACGATCGCCCGCCACGGCGATGAGCACGTCGTCGGGCAGCACCTCGTTGATGACGTCGACGAGGGCGAGCACGCTGAGGGGCGTGTACTCGCTCGGCTTGACCACGACGGTGTTGCCCATGCGCAGCGCCGGGGCGATCTGCCACACCGTGATCATCATGGGCCAGTTCCACGGCCCGACCGCGGCGACGACGCCGAGCGCGCGGTAGTGCAGCTCGGCGTACACCTGGCCGTCGTCGACGACCACCTCGGGCTTGAGCTCGGTGCCCGCGGCGGTGCGCAGCCACGCGGCGCACGCACCCACCTCGAAGCGGGCGTTGGGGCCGTCGAGCGGCTTGCCCTGTTCGCGCGACAGCAGACGGGCCAGCGCTTCGGCGTTCGCCTCGATGCGGTCGGCGGCGGCCATCAGCAGTCCGCTGCGCTCGTCGTGCCCGAGGGCGTCCCACGCGGGTTGCGCGGCGCGGGCGCGGGCCACGGCGGCGTCGACGTCGGCCACGGAGTGCACGGGGGCTCGCCCGATCACCTCGCGCGTCGCGGCATCCGGGATCTCCCGTCCCTGCCCCTCGGGTGCCTGCACGCGCGCGAGCAGCGCGGCGTCGTCGGCGTCCGGCGCGGCGGCGGGCGCGGCCGCGTCGACCTCGGGATCGGCCAGGGCGGGGGTGGGGTCGGACATCTCGGCTCCTTCGGTTCGCGTCCCGGGCCGTCGTGCGTGGGCCCGTTCCGTCAGCCTCCGCCGACCGCGACGCGGTCTCTTGTCCGCCCGCGCGCGCCGCATGACCGGGCGTGCCCGCTTCCCCCTCCCCCACGCGGGTGTGCTGCGTCCCGCCGCCGGGGGCGCTCGATCGCGGATCGTACGACGTGTTGCGCCTCGTCGGCACTCAGCGCGACGTCGCGCGCCGGGTCGGCGGCGCTCAGCGCCGCGAAGGGGTCCGTGTTCATGGGGCGTCCTCTCTCATTCTCGGCACCCCGTTCCTGTCGCGAGCCCGCCCGAACGTGACACCCCGCCCGACCTTGCTCGACCGAACCGCGCTCGATGCTCGCTGCGACGCCACTTCTTTGAGCATTCGGCACCTCTTGGCGAGAAGGCGCTGCGCATATACTCGATCCCGTCAGGCGCACGAAGTCGTGCGTCGCTGCTCGAAAAAAGGGCACGTAGCGGGTTCCCGCGAGACACATACGGCATTCCTCCGTCTCCGTCTCGAAAGGCTCCCTTCGTCATGCCCACGGTCTCCGCGCACGTCGCCCACACCCTCGCCCGCCACATCGACACCGTCTTCGGCGTCATGGGCAACGGCAACGCCTACTTCCTCGACGCACTCGGACGCGACACCGCGTCGGGCTTCGTCGCGGTGCGGCACGAAGCCGCCGGCGTCGTCGCCGCGGACGCCCACTATCGCGCGTGCGGACGCCTCGCCGCGGCCACCGCGACCTACGGCGCCGGTTTCACGAACACGCTGACCGCCCTCGCCGAGGCCGTGCAGGCGCGCACGCCGCTCGTCCTCATCGTCGGCGACGAGCCCACCTCGGGTCCCCGACCGTGGGGCGTCGACCAGATCGCCCTCGCGGCTGCCGTCGGCGCGCGCACCTACACCGTGGGTCACCGTGACGCCGCCGCCACCATCGTCATCGCGATCGAGCACGCCCTCACCTATCGGTTGCCCGTGGTCCTCGGCATCCCGTACGACGTCGCCACCCGCGAGGCGGGTGAGATTCCGGATGCCACGGCCCCCGGCGCCGAACCCCAGGTCACGCCCGAGCATCCTCCGCTCGACGCGTACGCCGACGGCGTGATCGACCAGATCGTCGACGCGCTCGCGACGGCCGAACGCCCCGTGCTCCTCGGGGGACGCGGCGCGTGGCTCGCCGGCGCGGGCGCCGCGCTCGATGACCTCGCCGCCGTGACCGGGGCTCTCACCACCACGTCGGCATTGGGACGCGGCCTGTTTTCCGACCGCTCGCGCGACCTCGGCGTCGCGGGCGGCTTCGGCGCACCCGGGGCCATGGAGGTCGTGCGACGCGCCGACGTGGCGGTCGTCTTCGGCGCGGGGCTCAACCAGTTCACGATGCGCTTCGGCGAGCTCTTCGCCCCCGGCACACGCCTCTTCCAGGTCGATCTCGCGGCCACCGCCACTCACCCGCACGTGGGCGGATACGTGCGGGCGGATGCCGCAGACGTCGCCCTCGAGATCGCCCGACGTCTGCGTGCACGCGGTGCGGCCCCGTCCACCTGGGGCAACGGCCTCGACCTCGCCGCCGCTCGCCGCCAGCCCGAGGGTCGGGGACTCGGCCCCGACGGCCGCCTCGATCCCCGGACGGCGGCTGCTCGTCTCGCCGACCTCCTGCCGGAGGACCGCGTGGTGGTGCACGACGGCGGGCACTTCATGGGCTGGTCGAACATGTACTGGCCGGTCGCCTCGCCCGACCGCATGATCATGGTCGGGACGGCCTACCAGTCGATCGGCCTCGGCTTCCCGAGCGTCCCGGGGGCCGCGATCGCCCGGCCCGACTCCACGATCGTGCTCAGCACGGGCGACGGGGGCGGGCTCATGGCCCTCGCCGATCTCGAGACCGCGATCCGTGTGGCCGCCGGCCGGGGCATGGCAATTGTATGGAACGACGCGCAGTACGGCGCCGAGGTCCTCAACTACGGCGTCAAGGGTCTGCACCCCGACCCCATGCTCATCCCCCAGGTGGACTTCGCCGCTGTCGCGCGGGGGTTCGGCGCCGAGGGCGTGGTCGTCGAGACGGTCGACGACCTGGAGGCCCTGGCATCCTGGACATCCCGTTCTGCCGACGACCGCCGGTTCCTGCTGCTGGATCTTCGCGTGAGCGCCGCGATCGTCGCGCCGTTCTGGGAGGAGATCGCGGCGCGCTGAGCGTTATCTTCGGGACGTGCGGTATTCGTTCGAGCCCCCGACCACGACCGAGTTCGCGGCCCTGTACGCCGAGACGGGGTGGGGCGAGTGGCCTCCCGACACTCTCGAGCGCGCCCTCGCCGGGAGCTGGGTCGTCTGCGCGGCGCGCGACGACAACGGCGCGCTCGTGGGTATGGGCCGTCTCATCAGCGACGGCGCCTTGCACGCCTTCGTGACGGAGATGATCGTCGCCAGGGCCGCCCGCGGAGCCGGGGTGGGTGCCGAGATCCTCCGACGGCTCGTCGCCGAGGCGCACCGCCGCGGCGTCCGCGACGTTCAGCTCTTCGCGGCCCGCGGCCGCGCGGGCTTCTACGAACGCAACGGGTTCGTCCGTCGGCCGCCCGAGGGCCCGGGAATGGATCTGGCCGACCACTGGGACGCAGCCCTCGGGCCGAACTCCTGAGGGGTCGTCGCGGACGGCCGGATGCAGCGGCCACCGGCACCTGGGGCGACCGTAAGTCAGGAGTTTCGCCCCGCCGGCGACGAGGTCTTGTGAGGGCGAATCTTGATCGTATACGATTTCACATACGACGCGAAGGAGCCTCCATGACCGACACCGACCCCCGGTTCTCCGTCCTCGGCGCGCGCCCCGGCAAGATCGTCGCCGTCCACCTCGCGTACGCCTCGCGGGCCGATCAGCGCGGCCGCCGCCCCGCCGCTCCGTCGTATTTCTTCAAGCCGTCCAGCTCGCTCGCCCCCTCGGGTGCCGAGATCGTCCGGCCCGCGGGCACCGAGCTCCTCGCGTTTGAGGGCGAGATCGCGCTCGTCATCGGCGAGCCCGCGCGATGGGTGACCCCGGATGCCGCGTGGTCGCACGTGGCATCCGTCACCGCCGCCAACGACTTCGGTCTCTACGACCTCCGCGCGAACGACAAGGGCTCGAACGTCCGGTCGAAGGGCGGCGACGGCTACACGCCGATCGGCCCGGCGGTGATCGACGCGCGCGAGGTCGATCCTGCCGCTCTCCGCCTGCGCACGTGGGTCGACGGCGACCTCGTGCAGGACGACACCACCGCGGGGCTCATCTTCTCGCTTGCCCAGATCGTCGCCGACCTTTCGCAGCACTTCACCCTCGAGACCGGCGACGTCATCCTCACCGGCACCCCCGCGGGATCCTCGGTCGTGACGCCCGGTCAGGTCGTCGAGGTGCAGGTGGATGCCGGCTCCCTGACGACCGGCAGACTCCGCACGACGGTGGTCATCGAAGCCTGGGGCTCGGCCGAAGCGGCCGCCACCGCTGCCACGAGAACAGGCGATGTCACCGCAACAGGCGAAAACCCGACGAATCAGCCTGTTCCCGCCGCATCCCCTGTTCTCGCGACGGATGCCGCGACCCCGCGCCTCTCCCCCGCCCTGCGCGCCAAGCTCGAGCGCGTCCCCGTCGCCGCGCTCAGCGGGCAACTGCGCAAGCGCGGCCTGAACGACGTCACGATCGACGGGGTGCGCGCCCTCACCCCCGGCAGCCGCTTCGTCGGCACCGCCCGCACCCTCCGCTTCCTCCCCCACCGCGAAGACCTCTTCGCCTCGCACGGCGGCGGGCAGAACGCGCAGAAGCGGGCCTTCGACGCGGTCGGCGAGGGTGAGGTCATCGTCATCGAGGCCCGCGGCGAGACCGGGTCGGGCACGCTCGGTGACATCCTCGCGATCCGCGCCCACGCGCGGGGAGCCGCCGCGATCGTCACCGACGGCGGCGTCCGCGACGCCGAGGCCGTGGCCGCGGTCGGCATCCCCGTGTTCACGGCGGGCCCGCACCCCGCGGTCCTCGGCCGTCGGCACGTGCCGTGGGAGACCGACGTCGCCGTCGGCTGCGGCGGCACGACCGTCGAGCCGGGCGACATCCTCGTCGGTGACGGCGACGGCGTGATCGTCCTCCCGCCCGCGATCGCCGAAGAGGTGGTCGACGCCGCCCTCGCGCAGGAGGAGGAAGACGCGTGGATCGCCCGGCAGGTGGCATCCGGTCACCCGATCGAGGGCCTGTTCCCGATGAACGCGGAGTGGCGCGCGCGCTACGAGGGCGAGAGGCAGAACTAATGGATGCCACGGCCCCCCCGACCACGCCCGGCCACCGGAGCGCGGAGCCCACTGCGCCGAGCCGCAGCAAGTCGCAGCAGGCCTACCACTGGATCAAGCAGCGCATCGCGTCGCAGGAGTTCAGCCCCGGCTACCGCCTCGTGCTCGGCTCGATCGCCGGCGAGCTCGACATGAGCGTCGTGCCCGTGCGCGAGGCGATCCGGCAGCTCGAGGCCGAGGGCCTGGTGATGTTCGAGCGCAACGTCGGAGCGCGCGTGTCGATGGTCGACGACACCGCGTACCGCTTCAGCATGCAGTCGCTGAGCATCCTCGAGGGAGCCGCGACCGCACTGTCGGCGCGTGCGCTCACCGCCGACGACGTGCGCCGCGCGCGCCAGGTCAACGAGCTCATGGTCGAGACGCTCGAGCACTTCGACCCGCGCGCCTTCACCGCGCTGAACCAGGAGTTCCACGCCATCCTGTTCGAAAGGTGCGCCAACCCGCGCCTGCTCGATCTGGTGCAGGCCGAGTGGACGCGCCTCGGACACCTGCGCGACTCGACCTTCAGCTTCGTCCCCGGCCGCGCCGCCGAGTCGGTGCGCGAGCACGAGAACATCCTCGTGCTCATCGAGAACGGTGCTCCCCTGGCCGAGATCGAGAAGGTCTCGCGCCGCCACCGCTCGGCCACCCTCGACGCCTACCTGATCCACGAGCACCCCGACGAGGTGCTCGGCCTGCCCGCGTTCTGACCTCGAAAGACAGTTCCGGATGCCATGACCCCGCGCCCCGACGACACCGCCGTCGCGGATCGCCTGCCACCCGGCATCCACCCCCCTGCACCGAAGGAGCACCCATGACCGTCCCCCTCACCACCGCTCGCCGGATCCCGACGGACCTCCCCGAGCGCATCCAGCACTACATCGGCGGCGCGTTCGTCGATTCGGTCGACGGCGACACGTTCGACGTCCTCGACCCGGTGACCAACCAGACCTATGTCACGGCCGCGGCCGGCAAGAAGGCCGACATCGACCTCGCCGTCGCCGCCGCGCGGAAGGCGTTCACCGAGGGTCCCTGGCCGCGGATGCTCCCCCGCGAGCGCTCGCGGGTGCTGCACCGCATCGCCGACCTCGTCGAGTCGCGCGACGAGCGCCTCGCCGAGCTCGAGTCGTTCGACTCGGGGCTTCCGATCACGCAGGCGCTCGGGCAGGCCCGGCGCGCGGCGGAGAACTTCCGCTTCTTCGCCGACCTGATCGTGGCCCAGACCGACGACGCCTTCAAGGTGCCCGGTCGCCAGCTCAACTACGTCAACCGCAAGCCGATCGGCGTCGCCGGGCTCATCACGCCGTGGAACACGCCCTTCATGCTCGAGTCGTGGAAGCTCGGCCCCGCGCTCGCCACCGGCAACACCGTGGTGCTCAAGCCAGCCGAGTTCACGCCGCTCTCGGCATCCCTGTGGGCGGGCATCTTCGAGGAGGCGGGCCTGCCCGAGGGCGTGTTCAACCTCGTCAACGGTCTCGGCGAAGACGCCGGCGACGCACTGGTGAAGCACCCCGAGGTGCCGCTCATCTCCTTCACCGGCGAGAGCAGCACCGGGCAGCTGATCTTCGCGAACGCGGCGCCCTTCCTGAAGGGCCTGTCGATGGAGCTGGGCGGCAAGAGCCCCGCGATCGTCTTCGCGGATGCCGACCTGGACGCCGCGATCGACGCGACCATCTTCGGAGTGTTCTCCCTCAACGGCGAGCGCTGCACGGCGGGGAGCCGCATCCTCGTCCAGCGCGAGGTCTACGACGCCTTCGTCGAGCGGTACGCCGCCCAGGCCGACCGCGTGAAGGTCGGCTTCCCCGACGACCCCGCGACCGAGGTCGGCGCCCTCGTGCACCCCGAGCACTACGCGAAGGTGATGTCGTACGTCGAGCTCGGCAAGACCGAGGGGCGCCTGGTCGCCGGCGGCGGCCGCCCCGACGAGTTCCCCGAGGGGAACTTCGTGCGCCCCACGGTGTTCGCCGACGTGGCTCCCGACGCCCGGATCTTCCAGGAGGAGATCTTCGGCCCGGTGGTGGCGATCACCCCCTTCGACACCGACGAGGAGGCCCTCGCCCTCGCGAACGACACGAAGTACGGCCTCGCCGCCTACGTGTGGACGAACGATCTGAAGCGCGCGCACCTGTTCGCGCAGAACGTCGAGGCCGGCATGGTCTGGCTCAACTCCAACAACGTCCGCGACCTCCGCACCCCGTTCGGCGGCGTGAAGGCCTCGGGCCTGGGTCACGAGGGCGGCTACCGCTCGATCGACTTCTACACCGACCAGCAGGCCGTGCACATCACGCTCGGCGGCGCCCACAACCCGACGTTCGGCAAGGCGCAGGCGCACTGAGCCCGCCCGACCCCCGAGACGCCGACACACACGCAAGGACGCGAACCATGGCAAAACACACCGAAGAACAGAAGACCTCCTCCGGTTTCTGGGTGACGCAGGAGGCCCCCATCGAGGCCGCCGACCCCATCCCCACGCCCGCCGCCCCCGCGCCCGACATCCTGCGCTGCGCGTACATGGAGCTCGTGGTCACCGACCTCGCGGCATCCCGGGTCTTCTACGTCGACGTGCTCGGCCTGCACGTCACCGAGGAGGACGACGAGGCGATCTACCTCCGCTCGACCGAGGAGTTCATCCACCACAACCTCGTGCTGCGCCGGGGCGACGTCGCCGCGGTGGCGGCGTTCTCGTACCGCGTGCGCTCGGCCGACGACCTCGACAAAGCGGTGGCGTTCTACGAAGAGCTCGGCTGCGACGTGCGTCGCGCGCCGAACGGCTTCACGAGGGGCATCGGCGACTCGGTGCGCGTGGTCGACCCGCTCGGCTTCCCCTACGAGTTCTTCTTCGACACCGAGCACCAGGAACGCCTGTCGTGGCGCTACGACCTGCACTCCCCCGGCGAGCTCGTACGCCTCGACCACTTCAACCAGATCACCCCCGATGTGCCCCGCGCCGTGAACTTCATGCAGGCGCTGGGCTTCCGCGTCACCGAGGACATCCAAGACGAGGAGGGCACCGTCTACGCCGCGTGGATGCGCCGCAAGCCCACCGTGCACGACACCGCCATGACGGGCGGCGACGGCCCGCGTATGCATCACGTCTGCTTCGCCACGCACGAGAAGCACAACATCCTCGCGATCTGCGACAAGCTCGGCGCCCTCCGCCGATCGGATGCCATCGAGCGCGGCCCCGGCCGCCACGGCGTCTCGAACGCGTTCTACCTGTACCTGCGCGACCCCGACGGGCACCGCGTGGAGGTGTACACGCAGGACTACTACACCGGCGACCCCGACAACCCCGTGATCACCTGGGACGTCCACGACAACCAGCGCCGCGACTGGTGGGGCAACCCCGTCGTCCCGAGCTGGTACACCGACGGCTCCCTCGTGCTCGACCTCGACGGCCACCCGCAGCCGGTGCGCGCCCGCACCGACGCGAGCGAGATGGCGGTGACGATCGGCGCCGACGGCTTCAGCTACACCCGCCCGCCCGAGGATGAGGCATCCGGGTCCGAGTTCAAGCTCGGCAACCAGCTCTAGGGAGGACCGATGCTCACCGACGACCAGATCGACGCCATCGCGGCCGAGCTCGCCGAGGCCGACCGCGCGCACGCGGTCATCCCGCGCATCACGGCGAGATTCCCGGATGCCACGGTCGACGACTCCTACCGGATCCAGGGCCGCTGGCGCGACACGCAGCTCGCCGCGGGTCGCACGCTCGTGGGGCGCAAGATCGGCCTGACGTCGAAGGCCATGCAGCAGGCGACGGGGATCACCGAGCCCGACTACGGCGTGATGTTCGATGACACCGTGTATCGATCCGGCGACGAGATCCCGGTCGACCACTTCTCGAACGTGCGGATCGAGGTGGAGCTCGCCTTCGTGCTCAAGACCCCGCTCGAAGGCCCCGACTGCACGCTGGACGACGCCCTCGCCGCGATCGACTACGCCGTCCCGGCGCTCGAAGTGCTCAACTCCCACATCGAGCTCGAAGGCCGCACGATCGTCGACACCATCAGCGACAACGCCGCGTACGGCGCGATGGTGCTCGGCGATGTGCGCAAACGCCCCGACGAGATCGACCTGCGCTGGGTGCCGGGCGTGCTGAGCCGCAACGGCGAGATCGAGGAGACCGGCGTCGCCGCCGGCGTCCTCGGCCATCCCGCGACCGGCGTCGCCTGGCTCGCCGACAAGTTCCACCAGCACGGCGCGCGCCTGGAGGCGGGCGAGATCATCCTGGCAGGATCGTTCACGCGCCCGATGTGGGTGTCGCAGGGCGACGACGTGCTGTGCGACTACGGACCGATGGGAACGATCTCGTGCCGCTTCGTCTGAACCCCACCTTCCGGGCCGCGCTCGCGGCATCCGATCGCCCCCTCGCCGGGATGTGGGTGTCGTCCGGGAGCGCGGTCGCCGCCGAGATCGCCGCCGGCTCCGGCCTCGATTGGCTGCTGCTCGACATGGAGCACTCCGCGGCCTCCCTCGAGACGGTGCTCACGCTCCTGCAGGTCACCCAGGCGTATCCGATCACTCCCGTGGTGCGCGTGCCGTGGAACGACCCCGTCGTCATCAAGCAGGTGCTCGACCTCGGCGCACAGAACCTCATCGTGCCGATGGTGTCCTCGGCCGACGAGGCCCGGGCTGCGGTCGCCGCAACCCGCTACCCGCCGCACGGGATCCGCGGGGTCGGCAGTGCCCTCGCCCGCAGCGCCCGCTGGAACCGCGTCGACGGCTACCTCGCCGACGCTCCCGAGCACGTCTCGCTCACCGTGCAGATCGAGACCACGACCGGAGTCGGCAACGCCGCCGAGATCGCCGCCGTCGAGGGAGTGGATGCCATCTTCGTCGGCCCCGCCGACCTGTCGGCATCCCTGGGTCTTCTCGGTCAGCAGTCGCACCCCGACGTCGTCGCGGCGGTCCACGCCGTCTTCGCCGCGGCCCGGGATGCCGGGACCCCGGTCGGCGTGAACGCCTTCGACCCCGCCGTGGCCGAGGCCTACCTCGCGGCGGGCGCGGACTTCGTCGCGGTGGGGGCGGACGTCGCTCTGCTCGCGCGCGCGTCCGAAGCCCTCGCGCACCGCTTCGCCACGCCGAACGGTGGCGAGCGCGCAAGCTATTGAGACCTCGCGCAAAGGTTCCGTCCCTAGGGTGACCGCATGACGACGTTCCCCGCGCTGCAACCGATCGCCGATCGTGCCGCCTTCTACACGGCGCTGCGACAGGACGATCTCGGTGCCGCCGCCGACGCGCTCGGCCCGCACCGGTGGGACACCGACCTCGCGGCGGGCACCCTGACCTTCAGCGCCGTCGACGACCCCCGCCGCACCCTCGTCGCCCGCGCGCACCTCATCGCCTCGATCGCCCCGGGCCCGCGCTCGGTGCTCTGGGGCTGGGCGCACCCGAACGGCGGCGGCGACGCGAACATCGCCGCGCAGCTCCGCGCCTACGGCGAGACCCACGGGATCGCCGAGCTCAGCTCCCCCGAAGCACCGTTCCCGTCCGACGCCGCGGTTGACGCCGACTGGATCACCGAAGCGTCCCACGTCATCGCGGGCACCGCCGTCGAGATCACCGGGCGCTCGCCGTACTACTCCGCCCCGATCGGAGACGCGGGCACGCGCGCGGTCATCCTCCTCGACGCCCCCCTCCCGCCCCTGACCGTCGCCCACGCCGGAGTCCGGATGCCGCGCATCCTGGCATCCACGACTCCCGCCGACCCGCGCAGCTCGGTGTGGGACCTCGCGCGGCTGGCCGGATGGACCCTGGAGTGGGCCGACGACGCCTTCTCCGCGGCGACCGTGCAGGATGCCACAGGGTCGATGACGTTCCGCTTCGACGAGCGCGCCCGCATCACCGCGATGGAGAGCTCACTGGGCGCGACGGCCTGACGCCTCCGCCCGCGGACACACGAAGGGGGCCGGACGATCCCGTCCGGCCCCCTTCGTTCTGATCAGGCTTCTTCGTCGTCCTCGTCGTCGTCGCCGATGATCTCGATGTCCTCGACCTCGAGGTCCGGCGTCAGCTGCACGTGCACGAGCGCGTCGGGGAACGCCGTCTCCCCGGCGAACACCACGATGATCGCGTCGGCGAACACGCCCACGCCGATCGCCTCGAGGTCGGTGCGCAGGTCGATGTCGGCGCTCAGCTCGTCGTCGTCCACCGCTTCCTCGATCTCGGTGGCGACCTCATCGACGATCGCGCTCCAGCGATCCTCGGTCACCGCGAGGATGTCCTTCAGGTTCGACAGGATGCCATCGAGGTCGGGCTCGTCCTCGTCTTCGATCTCGGGGTCGAGGTCGACCTCCACCTCGACGCCGGCGGCATCCAGGTGTCCGACACCGATGACGCTGTCTTCGTCGATCTGGGCGTCATCGAGCAGGCCGCTCTCGGTGACGCGGCGGAGGAGGTCGTTCAACACGGACTCAGTCATGCACATACGATCCCACGCCGAGCGGGATCCTGCCCAGCCCTTGCGTGCGCGGCTCCGTCCGTTCGCTCGGCGGCCGCGTCTCGTTCACCCTTCAGAGGGCGGCGACGCGCTCCGCCGCCTCGACGACGTTGGTCATCAGCAGGGCGACGGTCATGGGGCCGACACCGCCCGGGTTCGGCGAGATGAAGCCGGCGACCTCGGCGACGTCGGGGTGCACGTCGCCGTAGACGCGGCTCTTTCCGGTCTCGGGGTCGGTCTCGCGCGTGACACCCACGTCGAGCACCGCGGCGCCCGGCTTGACGTCGGCGGCCTGCACGATGTGCTTCACTCCCGCGGCGGCGACGATGACGTCGGCCTCGCGGAGGTGCTTCGCGAGGTCGGCCGTGCCGGTGTGCGTGAGGGTGACGGTGGCGTTGATCTCGCGGCGGGTGAGCAGCAGGCCGATCGAGCGACCGATCGTGACGCCGCGGCCGACGACGACGACCTCCTTGCCCTTCAGGTCGTAGTCGTTGCGCAGCAACAGCTCGATCACCCCGCGCGGCGTGCACGGCAGCGGGGTGTGGATCGGGGCGTTGACGTTGAGCACCAGACGCCCGAGGTTGGTGGGATGCAGGCCGTCGGCATCCTTCGCCGGATCGATCCGCTCCAGGATCGCGTCGGTGTCGATGTGCTTCGGCAGCGGCAGCTGCACGATGTACCCGTGGCAGTCGGGGTCGGCGTTGAGACGGTCGATGACGGCCTCGACCTCCTCCTGGGTCGCCTCGGCGGGCAGCTCGACCTGGATCGAGTTCATCCCGATCGCCTCGGACTGCTTGTGCTTCATGCCGACGTACAGCTGCGAAGCGGGGTCGGCTCCGACGAGCACCGTCGCGATACCCGGGACGATCCCCTTCGCGCGCAGGGCCGCGACGCGCTCGGTGAGCTCCGCCTTGATCGCCGCCGACGCGGCCTTACCGTCGAGAAT
>JARBUN010000139.1 GCA_029239635.1 Microbacterium sp.
TGCACCCCGTGGCGACGCAGCCGTCGGGATTGCGGATCGGCAACCTGATCGACATCGATGGCACGCAGCTCAACCTGATCGAGAACCCCGCGCCCTGAACCGCACACTTGAGAGAATCGCACCATGGTGGCGCTGGAACTCGTCGACATCCTCCCCGAGCTGAACGGCGCGCTGCCGCACCGCGACGAGGGTCGGTGGTGGATCGCTCGCGAGGGACGATTCGTCGAAGTGGATGCCACCCTCCGCGTGATCGAGCCGGTCACCGAGCGAGTGCTCGACGATCCGGGCGCACCGGTCGTCCGCCTGCAGGACGGCGGCACGCTGACGGTGGAGGAGACGGATGCCGGCTTCGCCATCGTCCGTTCGAACGGTGAGCAGTTCGCCGTCGACGCGGAAGACACCGAACCCGTCGCCCTGTCGCACCCGCGCGGCACCGGTGCGGTGTTCGAGTTCCCGATGGGTCAGGACGGCACCCGCGTGATCGCCGTGGACGTATCGTCCGGCTCGATGGTCTGCCGCGACATGCTTCCGGGGGACGAGTGCACGGCGTATGGATTCAGCCCTGACGGCGAGCGCCTCCTGGTCGGTCCGTACCCGAACGATCCGTCCGTGGTCCGCGTGCTCAGCTGGCCGGACGGTCGGGTGCTGCACGAACTCGACGACGTCTCCGTGGGGGCCGAGGAGGGCTTCGACCTGACCGGCGGCTACCTGGGCTCCGATCGCACGGTGGTGCTGGCATCCGGAATCGGCGTGGTGTGGTTCGCGGGCAACACCCGCGAGACGATGCTGTGGCGGGTGGTCTGACCCTTCTCAGCCGCGGGCCACCGGCGCCGTGCGTTCGCCGGTCGCAGCAGGTGATCCTTCCTTAGAGGGCGTCAGCGTGCGGTCTTCCGGCTCGCGCTGCGGCGGATGAGGCCGAAGATGAGCGTCCCGACGAACAGGACGATGCCGATGATGGCGAGCCAGAGAAGTCCTTCGAAGGCAAAACCGACGACGGCGATGATCGCCCAGAGGACGAGGAGGACGAGGAGAGTTTTCATGGCGTGAGCCCTTCTAGTGATGCGATTCCTTGACGCGGAATCAGTGGTTGCGGATTCAGTGGATGCGGAGTTGGGACACGAGGGGGCAGGCGAAGGGGTCACGGGCGGCGAGCCCGACGTCGTTGAGGTAGCGCACGACGATGCCGTAGGAGCGGAGCAACGTGGTCTCGGTGTACGGCACCCCGAGGCGCTCGCAGTGCTCGCGGACGAGCGGCCGGGCTTTCTTCAGGGCAGGACGCGGCATCGAGGGGAAAAGATGGTGCTCGACCTGGTAGTTCAATCCGCCCATCAGGAACGACACCCACCAACCGCCGCGAATATTGCGTGAGGTCAGAACCTGTCGAGAGAAGAAGTCGACCTGTGCGTCGGGGCCGATGGTGGGCATTCCCTTGTGATTCGGAGCGAAGGACGCGCCCATCATCACCCCGAAGACGGCGAGCTGCACGGCCAGGAATGCGCAGGCCAAGCCCAGCGGGAGAACCCAGAAGATCGCGGTGAGGTAAAGCCCGAAACGCAGGACCAGAAGCACGCTCTCGAGGGCGCGCCCGCGGGGGTCGGGGCGACCTTGAGCGCCTCGGAGCACGGACATCACCGCGTGGCGGTGCAGATTGATGCCCTCCAGTGTGAGGAGAGGGAAAAACAACCACCCCTGATAGCGGACGAGCTTTCGCCACAGTCCGGTTGTCTCGGCGGCATCCTCGGGAATGAACACGATCGTGTCGGGATCGATGTCCGGGTCCTTTCCGATGGTGTTCGGATTGCCGTGGTGGCGGGTGTGCTTGTTCATCCACCACGAGTAGCTCAGCCCGACCAGGAAGGTGCCGATGTAACGGCCGGCGCGGTCGTTCCACGCGCGCGATTCGAAGATCTGTCGGTGCGCGGCCTCGTGCGAGAGAAAAGCGAACTGAGTGAAGATCACGCCCAGGAGGGCGGCGATCACCAGTTGCCACCAGGAGTCGCCGAGCCACACGAACGCGATTCCGCAGCCGATCGTGGATGCCGTCAGCCCGAGAAACAAAGACCAGTAAAAGCCGCGCCGTCGTTCCAGAAGTCCTGCTTCCTTCACTTTCGCCAAGATGGTGGCGTAGGTGGAGGTTCCTCCGGCCTGGGCTTTTCCCGTTCCGCCGGTGTTCCGATAGTGGCCGGCGACAGTGTTCTCCGCGGTCACAGTGTTCCTTTCCCTGTTCTCGCACCGCAGGTAGCGGTGCAACCGGCGCCCCTGTGCGGCGCAAGACCGCGGCTGACTCCGGCAGATGGCCGGTCGCTCCGCGTCGACGATGCGCGCGGCGATGCTCCGCTGCGCGCGAAGGCGCGAGAGCAGAGGAGATGGCTGCACGCGTGATTGCCCCTGGTCGTCATCGGAGTCGAGATCGATCCGGCGGCCGGGGTCTGGGGCTGCCAGTGACTACGCTAAATCGGCCCACTCCCGCCCGCAAGTTGGACGAGAGTGCCGCGCACCCGTGGGGGAAGAGTCGTCGACCTAAGGAGGACCCCATGACCGATACGCGTGAGACCCGACTCATCGAGACCTTCGTGACGCTGACCGACAGCTTGATCGCCGACTTCGACGTCGTCGATGTGCTGCAGACGCTGGTCGATCGCGCGGTGGAACTCTTCGACGCCGCAGACGGTGCCATCCATCTGCTCGACGCGCGAGGAATCCCCGAAGTCGTCGCCTCCACCAGCGAACGAAGCGGCTTCATCGGGTTGCTTCAACTCGACGCGGGTGAGGGACCCTGCTTGACCGCGATCACGACCGGTCGACTGGTCACCTCGGAGAATGCGGATCAGCTTCGAGGAGGGTGGCCCCGCTTTGCGCATGAGTCGGTCGAGCGGGGATACGCGGGAGTACACGCCATTCCCCTGAGATTGCGGGAGAGGATCATCGGCTCATTGAACCTTTTCCGCGAGACGGAGGGGGCCCTGAACGGTGCGGACGCGCGCGCAGCTCAAGCGCTCGCCGACGTTGCCACCATCAGCATCCTGCAACATCGCACGATCGACAGCGCGCACGTCGCGGCGGAACAACTCCAGCGCGCTCTCGATAGCCGTGTGGCCATTGAACAGGCCAAGGGTTACGTCGCGCGCGCGCTCGACGTCGACATGGACACCGCGCGCGAGATTCTTCGCCGCTATGCCCGTGCTCGTCATCTGCGGCTGAGTGACCTTGCGGCGGCCGTCGCCCGCAACGAGCTGTCCCTGGAAAAGCTGCATTCATCCGTGGCGGATCGCTCTTCCGGTGCCGCGGATACCCCGCCTGTCGAATGACGGCGCCGGCGGCACAGAGAGGGAAACCCTCGGGGTCGCCGGCTTTTCTGCTCGGGCCGATGCTTTCCGCACGTCCCTCTGTGGGATGGTCCCGGAGTGCGTTCGACCTCCGGAGCTGCTTCGTAGACTCCTGGTGTGAGCGTGAACATGCGTGTGGGGCCGATCGCGTATCCCGTCGGCCGCGCTGACTTTCTCGGGTCGTTCTTCGACACCGTCACGGTTCGGCTCGAGGGCGGTGCTCGTGGATCACGGTTCCCGACGCTCGCGGCTCTCTACCGGGATGGTGAATTGTCTCCGGATGCCACTGAGCTCGCGCGCGCGGAGCTGTCGAACGTGGAGCGCGAGTTGCGGCAGCACCCGCCCGCCGACGTGGTCTGGGATATCAACGAGCCGGACGTCGGTCCGCCGTGGGGGAGTGACATCGCCGACACGATCACGTCGCTCGGGAACTACTTCGTGACGGCCGATGGGCGACAGCTCATCGCGGTGATGGATGCCGCGTTCGACGCGAGCGTTCGTACGGGGAAGCCGGTGCGGATCGCCTGAGCCGAGTCGGACGCCTCGGTAGGGTGACGCCATGGATGCGACGGCAGAGGTGCCTGTGGGCCAGGTTGTCGTTCTCGTGGACCGCTGGTCTCAGGCGGCTTCGGCCGAACTGCCTCTCCGCCGCGCCGTGTCGACTCGGGCCCACGTCGTCCGGTGGGTGCTGATGGTGCTCGTCTCCGTTCTCGCGGTGCCCGCTGTCGTCGACCTCTGGGTCGAGCCGACACCGGGGTGGTGGTTCTCCCTCCTGTTCTCGGTGCTGGCCGCCGTGGCGCTCGCCGCCCTGTGGTGGGGGTTCGCCGGGTCCATGCGCGGAAGCGGCGCCCGCGCGAAGGCCCGGGAACGATGGCTCGAAGCGTCCGGCGACCTTGAGCAGCTAGAGGGCGCCGTCGCATTCCGTCGGGCGTCGACGATCGAGGATGGAACCGTCGACAGCTTCGAGCTGGGGGTCGAGACGAGCGCCGGTCGTGTGCGCGGCCGGTGGGAGCGCGCGAGCGCGGGGGCGCCGATGCTTCCGGCGTCTCAGCTCCCGGAACCGGGCGCACCAGCGAGAGTCTGGCGCATCCGTGGCGCGGAAGAAGACGCGCCCCTCATCGTCGAGGTGCGGAACCCCTGAACGGGTCGGGCACCTGACCGCCTGAACCTCAGGGCTGCCAGAACCCCAGCGTGCAGAGCAGTCGCGTCTCATCGTCGGCATCCGCGGGCGGCTCGATGGCCGGAGGGAAGACGCCCCACTGCCGCCACTCGTCGGCGTGCGGGGTGACGTGCTCGTTGAAGCCGGCGATCAGCTCGGGGGAGAGGTGGAACGGGATGCCGAAGTGCTTCGCGATCGAGTACGCCTGGAATGCACGATAGGTCGCAAGGTGTGCGAAACCCTCGTCCGCCGGGTAGTCGCCGTAGGTGAAGCGGAAGGTCTCGGCGATGTCGCCCGACCGCACGGCTGCTGTCGCCGTGTCGTTGAGCGCGTCGTAGGACGCGATCGGGTCGTCGCCGAGGAGATCGACGTCGGCGTACGGGTCGCCGTCGGCCGCCGCGCGTCCGGCGATGACGTCGGGGATCCACGCCTCGTCGTACGCGTGGCGCCCGAGGATGCCGAGCAGCGTCGGCGACTCGAGCTGGCTCCACTCCTTCGGCACCGGGGCGGAGAAGTCGGCGGGATCGAGCTGGTCGATGACCTCGCGCAGCGCGGCATCGGCGTGGAGGAAGAGTTCGGTGGGGGTCATGGTGAGGACGGTACTCCCAATCGTTCGGGATCGGCCTGTTCGTAAGCGGTGAGGACGTGTTCACGATCGCCGACGTCCCCGCGGCTGAGTCGAACGGTCCGCTCGACGGCGGTCGACGCGGCGAACTGCGCGATGAGGTCGACCGCGAGCGCGGCGCGGTCGGCGGGAACGCCGCCCACCTCCATGAGTGCCAACTCGTGTTCGGCGAGGCGGAGAGCGCCGGGGAGAACGGGGATCGAGCCGAGCGCGATCGCGCCGAGGCCGGGATAGCTCTCCAGCGTCTCGATCGTGTGGACGATGGTGCGGGCGAGGGCCTCTCGCCAGTCGCGGCCGTCACCGGTGGCATCCACCAGGGTCACCTCTGCGTAGGCGGCATCCAGGACATGTTCGAGCAGGATGTCGCGGTTGCCGAAGTACGCGTACAGCGAGGCGGGGCCGGTTTCGACCCGCGCGGCGACGTGGCGGAGGCTGACCGCGTCGACGCCGTTCTCGCGGATCAGAGCCATCGCCGCTTCGAGGATCGACTGGCGGGACAGCGGCGCCTTCGCGGGACGGGCGCGGCGCGAGACCGGTTCTGCGGGCGACGGCACGCGGCCACGGTATCACTTGACACGATCGACATTCGTAACGAACATTGTTCGCGAACGCTGTTCGTGAAGGAGTGGTCATGTCGATTCTGGTTGTCGGTGCCAGTGGTGCCGTGGGTGGTGCGGTCGTGGCGGGTCTGCTCGATCGGGGGGAGCGGGTGCGCGCGACCAGCCGCACGCCTGAAAAGTTGACTCTGCCCACGGAGGTGGAGGTGTTCGCGGCCGATCTCGACGACCCGGCGTCGTTCTCCGAGGCTCTGACGGGTGTGGAGCGCGTGTTCCTCTACGCCGACCTCGCTGATCCGGAGGCGTTGTTGGCGGCCTTCGCGTCGGCGGGTGTCCGACACGTGGTCGTTCTGTCGTCGTCCTCTGTGACGTTTCCGGCGGCGGCCGAGGACTTCAACGGTTCGCGCTTCCTCCGGGTGGAGGAGGCCGTCGTCCGGTCGGGTCTCGCGTACACATTCCTGCGTCCGGGTGGATTCGCGAGCAACGCGGCCCGCTGGAGCTGGGGAGTGAAGGGCGAGAGCGCCGTTCCGCTGCCGTACCCCGACGCGGTGCAGGTGCCCATTCATGAGCAGGACATCGCGGATGTCGCCGTGGTCGCCCTCACCACCGACGCCCTCGTGGGCGCCGCGCCGGTGCTCACCGGACCGGAGCGTCTGACCCTCCGGGAGCAGGTCGCGCTGATCGGCGACGTCATCGGGCGCCCGGTGGCGGTGATCGAACAGACCGAGGCGGAGTCGTCGGCGATGCTGTCGCGGTTCGTCCCCGAGGTGTGGGTGCGGCAGATC
>JARBUN010000040.1 GCA_029239635.1 Microbacterium sp.
GAGGGCTTCTTCGCCGTCGGCGCACGGAGCGGGACGGTGAGCAAGCGGTCCAGCCTGCTGAACCTCCTGCCGGTCCTCGCCTCCGACCGCTTCGCGTCCGACGTGTCCGACGCGCTGGCTGCGCGCATCGCCGCGCACCTGACCCCCTGGGGACCGGCGACCCAGCTCGTGGAGACCCCCGAGTACGAGGACGACGGCTACTGGCGCGGCCCGATCTGGGCGCCGTCGACGATGCTCATCGAGGAGGGGCTGCGTCGCGGCGGACACGCCGAGCTGGCCGACACGATCAACGAGCGCTTCCGCGCGCTGTGCGAGAAGTCGGGCTTCGCCGAGAACTTCGACGCGCGGACGGGCGCGGGACTGCGCGACCGCGCGTACACCTGGACCGCGAGCGTCTACCTCGTCTTCGCGCACGAGAACACGCTCCGCGCCGCCGGGGCTGACGCGTGACCGTGCACTTCCGGGTCGAGGGCACGCGGCTCGTCTGGCGCGGCGACGGCGAGACCGTCGTCGTGGAACCGTGGGGGCGCGACAGCGTCCGCGTGCGGTCCCGGCTCATGCACGACATCGTCGACCACGACTGGGCGCTTCTCCCTCCCGCCCACGCCGAAGCCGACATCGAGGTCGAGGGGGACACCGCGACCCTGACGAACGGTCGCCTGCGCGTGGTCGCGACCTCGCGCAGCGGCATCCAGCTGCAGACCGGGTACGATCGCAACTTCTGCCACCTCGCCTTCTTCGACGTCGACGGACGGTTGCTCTTCCAGGAGAGGGATGCCGGGGGCTCCCTCGCGCTGGTCGCCCGCGAGCATCGTCCGATTCCGGGCGGCGACGTGCGCCTGACCGCGTCGTTCGAGAGCGCGGCCGACGAGCGCCTGTACGGAATGGGGCAGTACCAGCAGGACGTGCTCGACCTGAAGGGCTGCACCCTCGAGCTCGCGCACCGCAACTCGCAGTCGAGCGTTCCCTTCGTGCTCTCGGACCGGGGGTACGGCTTCCTCTGGCACAACCCGGCGATCGGACGCGCGACGTTCGCGGCGAACGGCACGCAGTGGTTCGCCGAGTCGACCGAGCAGCTCGACTACTGGGTGACGGCCGGAGCCACCCCGCGCGACATCTCACGCGCCTACGCGGATGCCACCGGTCACGCTCCGATGATGCCCGAGCGCGGCCTCGGGTTCTGGCAGTGCAAGCTGCGGTACTCCTCGCAGGAGGAACTGCTCGCCGTCGCGAGGGAGCACAAGAGGCGGGGCCTCCCGCTCGACGTCATCGTCGCCGACTTCTTCCACTGGCCGAAGATGGGCGACTTCCGCTTCGAGGAGGAGTTCTGGCCCGACCCCGCGGCGATGGTGCGCGAGCTCGACGAGCTCGGCGTGGAGCTGATGGTCTCGGTGTGGCCGCAGGTGTCGCTCCAGAGCGAGAACTACGCGCACATGAAGAAGGAGAACCTCCTCGTCCGCGCCGAACGCGGCCTCGACGTGCACATGTCGTTCGAGGGGCCGAGCGCCTTCCTCGACGCGACGAACCCGCGGGCGCGCGCTTTCGTGTGGGCGAGGTGCCGGGAGAACTACGGCGGGCACGGCATCCGCACCTTCTGGCTCGACGAGGCCGAGCCCGAGTACGGCCTCTACGACTACGACAACTTCCGCTACCACGCCGGCTCCGTGCTGCAGGTGGGCAACCTCTACCCGCAGCACTACGCGCGGGCGTTCGCCGAGGGGCAGTGGGGCGACGGTGAGACCGAGGTCGTGAACCTCCTCCGCACAGCGTGGGCGGGCAGCCAGCGCTACGGCGCGTTGGTGTGGTCGGGCGACATCGCCTCGACGTTCGCGGCGTTGCGGGCGCAGGTGACGGCGGGCATCCACATGGGCGTGGCCGGCATCCCCTGGTTCACCACCGACATCGGCGGGTTCCACCACGGGGATCCGGATGCCGACGACTTCCGCGAACTGCTCGTCCGCTGGTTCCAGTTCGGGGCGTTCTGCCCGGTCATGCGCTTACACGGCGATCGACTGCCGACGACGCCCGTGCACGCGGCCGACGGCTCGCGGCGCTCGCCGAGCGGCGGGCCGAACGAGGTGTGGAGTTTCGGCGACGCGGTCACCCCCGTGCTCGAGCGGTATCTCTTCGCTCGCGAGGCGCTGCGTCCGTACACGCGCGAGGTCATGCGCGATGCGCACCGGGACGGGCAGCCCGTCCTGCGCGGACTCTTCCACGAGTTCCCCGGCGACGAGCGCTGCTGGGACGTGAAGGACCAGTACCTCTTCGGCCCCGACCTGCTCGTCGCGCCCGTGATGGAGGCCGGCGCGCGCTCGCGGAACGTGGTGCTGCCCGCGGGAGCGGAGTGGACCGACCTGTGGAGCGGGGAGGTGTTCACCGGCGGCGGCGAGGTCGAGGTCGAGGCGCCGCTGGATCGGATCCCGGTCTTCGTCCGCGACGGCGCCCAGCCCGAGGTGGTCGCGGCGGTGCGGGCGGCGCTCTCGGCCGGCTGAGGCGGCGCGGGCGTACGCGAGGCCGTAGGGGTTCGGTGCGCCGACGGTGATAAACGCCATTTCGTCGCGGAAACGCGGTGTCGTGGCGTTTCTCGCCCGGGATCGCGTTTATCGAGGTGAGGCCTGTAACGGCAGAGGACCCCGGATGCCGTGGCATCCGGGGCCCGTCCGTACGCGAGGCTCAGGCCAGCAGCGGCACCGCCCCCACCAGCACGCCGACGGCGAGCATGACCAGCGAGACCACCGTCGCGCGCCACAGCACCTTCTTGTGGTGGTCGCCGAGGTTGACGCCGGCGAGCGAGACGAGCAGCAGGATCGCGGGCACCAGCGGGCTCTGCAGGTGCACCGGCTGACCGGTGATCGAGGCGCGGGCCATCTCGACGGGAGTGATGCCGTAGTTGGCGGCGCTCTCGGCGAGCACCGGCAGGATGCCGAAGTAGAACGCGTCGTTCGACATGAAGAACGTGAACGGGATCGACAGCACGCCCGTGATGACGGCGAGGAACGGGCCCATCGACGAGGGGATCACCTGGGTGATCCACGCGGCCATCGCGGTGACCATGCCCGTGCCGTTGAGCACACCCACCAGGACACCGGCGGCGAGGACCATCGACACCACGCCGACGATGCTCGGCGCGTGGGCGACGATCTCGTCGGCCTGGCCGCGCAGCTTCGGGAAGTTCACGATGAGGGCGACGGCTGCGCCGACCATGAAGACGAACGCCAGCGGGAAGATGTCCATCACCAGCAGCACCATGACGGCCACGGTGAGCGCGAGGTTGAACCAGATGAGCTTCGGGCGGAGGGTGGCGCGGTTCGGGTCGAGCATCGTGTCGGCCATCGCGGTGTCGGCGGTGTCGACGAGCTGGGTCGCGGCGACGGCGTCGCGTCCGCCGCGGACGGTGACGATGTTGCCGGTGCGCAGCGAGGCCACCGCGCCGGGCTTGGGCTCCGCGCCGCGGAACAGCTTCGGCGCGCCGAGGCGACCGAAGCCGCCGGGGGCGTCGAGCTTCGAGGTGTCGACGGCGCCGGCGAGACGTTTGCGCTCGGCGAGGCCCAGGAACCAGGCGAAGGCGAGCGAGACGACGAGACCCGCGGCCAGCGAGGGGATCATCGGCACGAAGACGTCGGTGGGCTGCAGCCCCAGCGCGGTCGCGGCGCGCACGGTCGGGCCGCCCCACGGGACGATGTTCATCGTGCCGTTCATGAGACCCGCCACGCAGGTCAGCACGACGGGGCTCATCCCCAAGCGCAGGTACAGCGGCAGCATCGCCGAGGTCGTGATGATGAAGGTCGTCGAGCCGTCGCCGTCGAGCGAGACGGCACCGGCGAGGATCGCCGTGCCGAGCACGATCTTGGCCGGGTCATCGCCCAGCACGCGCGTGATCACGCGGATCAGCGGGTCGAACAGGCCGACATCGATCATGATGCCGAAGTACATGATCGCGAACATCAGCAGGGCGGCCGTGGGGGCCATCTTGCTGATCGCGTCGATCACCATGTCGCCGAGGCCCAGTCCCGCTCCGGCGATGAGCCCGAAGATCGTCGGGACGACGATGAGGGCGACCATCGGGGTGAGGCGCCGCGTCATGATGAGGGCCATGAACGACAGGACCATGAGGAAGCCGAGGGCCACGAGCACCCCGTCGGCGGGCGTGTACGCCACCGGGTACTCGGCCGTGTCGGCCGCAAGGATCAGGGGGGTCATCGCGACTCCTTCGTCGTGACGGGCGCGAATCTCGCGCTGCCGATCCGGTGACACTACGGATGCCGCAAGCTCGACCGCGCGCTTGCTCGCATTGCGCGGGGTTATGCGCGTACCGTGTGTTCTGCGCATTTCGCGCACGCCGCCGCCGGCACGGTCCCGCGCGACGGCGACCGAGGGCTCGGAGGTGCGCGTGCGG
The DNA here is from genome assembly GCA_029239635.1 of Microbacterium sp. Lineage (GTDB taxonomy): Bacteria > Actinomycetota > Actinomycetes > Actinomycetales > Microbacteriaceae > Microbacterium. The sequence continues at coordinate 4,397 of JARBUN010000040.1, forward strand.
TTCGCCACACGGATGCTCGTGGTGCAGGTCGCCACCCAGGTCGCGGTCGTCGCCGTCTGCACCGCCGTCTTCGCCTGGCTCGGCGTGCAGCAGCTCAAAGCCGAGGCCGACTCCTCCGCGCTGAACATCGCGCGCTCGGTCGCCGAAGCCCCCGAGGTGCGCGACCTCGTCGCCGCCTACTCCGCCGATCCCGGGACCCCGGATGCCGCGGGCTTGCGCGACGGTCTGCTCCAGCGGTACGCGGTCGACGTCACCAGCCGCACGGAAGGCCTGTTCGTCGTCATCACCGACGACCACGGCATCCGTCTCGCCCATCCCGATCCGGATCGCCTCGGTCAGGTCGTCAGCACGAGCTTCGCCGACGCGCTCGCGGGACGCGAGGTCGTCACGTGGGAGACCGGAACGCTGGGGGAGTCCGCGAGGGCGAAAGTCCCCGTGTACCCGCCCGACGGAGGAGCCCCGGTCGGCGAGGTGAGCGTCGGCTTCGAGCGCGCGAGCGTCTTCGACGACCTCCCCGCCCTCGTCGCCGGGATCGCCGTGGCCGTGGCGCTCGCCGTCGCCATCGGTGCCGTCGTCTCTCTCCTCATGCGCCGTCGCCTCGAGAGGCTCACGCTCGGCGTCCAGCCCGAAGAGCTCGTCGCCCTCGTGCAGACCCAGACCGCCGTCCTCGACGGAGCCGACGAGGGGGTCCTCGCCGTCGACGAGGCGGGGGTCGTGCGCGTGTGCACCACCACCGCCGAGCGTCTCCTCGGGATCACGGATGCCGTCGGCACGGATGCCGTCGGCCGTCCCCTCGCCGACCTCGACCTCTCACCGGCCGTGGCGACGGCTCTCGCCGGGGCCGGGGCGAGCACGGGGCTGCCGGTCGAGGGCCGTGTCGTGTTCATCGACGTGCGTCCCGTGCGCCGCGGTGCCCGGGCGCTGGGCCGCGTGGCGGTGCTGCGCGACCGCACCGATGTCGCCGCGCTCTCGGGGAGGCTCGACAGCGTCCGCGCGATGGGCGATGCGCTGCGCGTGCAGCGGCACGAGAACGCCAACCGCCTGCACGCGGCGGTCGGACTGCTCGACGCGGGCCGTACGGCCGAGGCCCGTGCGTTCCTGGCCGACCTCGTCGACCGCGGGTCGGTGGACTGGGCCGTCCCCGGCATCGACCTCGTCGGCGACGCGATGCTGCAGTCCTTCCTCGGCGCGAAGGCGCTCGCCGCGCGCGAGCGGGGAGTCGTCCTGCGCGTCTCCGACGACACCTACCTCCGCGGCACCGTCGACGACGTGGAAGACGTCGTGGCCGTGCTGGGCAACCTCCTCGACAACGCCGTGACCGCCACGGCATCCGGTCCCGAACCCCGTGAGGTCGAGGTGGCCGTGCTCGGCGACGGCGACGCGATCGTGCTCACGGTGGCCGATACCGGGGGAGGGATCGCCGACGTTCACGCCGCCTTCGCCCCGCGCGAGCGCGCCGACGACCCCGCGGCGGTGCACGGCCTCGGTATCGGGCTGCCGCTCTCGCGCGAGTTCGCGCGACGTCGAGGCGGCGACGTCTGGGTCGTCGACCCGGGCGGGAATGGTCACGGAGCCGTTGTCGCCGCGCGTCTTCCCGGGGTCCTGCGAGGAGAGAACGAATGACCGACATCCGCGTCCTCGTGGTGGACGATGACTTCCGCGTGGCGGGACTCCACCGCGACGCCGTGGCCTCCCGTCCCGGCTTCGTCGCCCTGGAGCCCGCGCGCACGGTGGGCGAGGCTCGTGCCGCTCTCGCCGCGCACCGCCCCGACCTGCTCGTGGCCGACGTGTACTTGCCCGACGGCGACGGCATCGAGCTCGTGCGCTCAGCCGGGATCGACGCCTTCGTCCTGTCGGCGGCGACGGATGCCGAGACCGTCCGCCGCGCCTTCACCGCCGGCGCCCTCGCCTATCTGGTGAAGCCGTTCGACACCCGCGCGCTGGCGGAGCGCCTCGACCGCTACGCCCGGTACCGCAACCTCCTCACGAGCGCGCGGCCGCTCTCGCAGGATGACATCGACCGTGCGGCATCCGTCCTGCGCGGGGAGCGCGAGGGCCCCTCGCTCGCGCGCTCGGCGACCGAGCAGACGGTGCTCGCGGCGCTCGGCGGCGACGAGGCGTCGGCGTCGGAGGTCGCCGAGCGCATCGGCGTGTCGCGCGCCACGGCGCAGCGCCACCTGACGGCGCTCGCCGAACGAGGCCTCGTGCAGGTGAGTCTGCGCTACGGCTCGACCGGTCGCCCCGAGCACCGGTTCCGTGCGGGCGTCTGACCCGCCGTCGCCCGACCTTGATCCACAGTCGGCTGCCTGAAGGCCTTCCCGCCGACCGAATGCGGGACGCGCGAGGCGAGATGGATGCCGCCGCGCTCAGGCCTCCAGCACGGCCCACCCGCGCGGACCCAGGTCGATGCGCCCGTCCCGCGGCGAACCCTCGCCGGCGACCACCGCTCGCCCGTCCGCGACCGGAAGCGACACCGGCGAGTCGCCGATGTTCAGCGCGACCACGACCGCGTCGTCACCGATCGCGGTCCGCAGCGCGAGAGCGGTGTTCGCGACCTCGATCACGTCGGTGTGCGCGCGCCAGAGCCAGGGCTTCCGGCGGCGCAGCGCGATGAGCGCGCGGTGGGCGTCGAGGATCCGCTCATCGGGGTCGACATCGTCGGGCGCAGCGGGAAAAGCCGGTCGCACCGCATCGTCGCCCCCGACGCGCTCCTCCTTCACCCCGGTCCACCCGAACTCGTCGCCGGCGTAGACCGACGGCGTCCCGGCGACCGTGAACAGCACGGCGAGGGCGTGCGGCACCAGGTCGCCGCCCACCGCCGAGGCGATGCGCGTCACGTCGTGATTGCCCACGAAGGTCTGCGGCACGAACGTCGAGAGCAGCTCATCGTGCCGTTCGATCGCGTGGCTCAGCTCGAAGAGGTTGCGGTCGGCGATGCCGTGCCAGATCCCCTGCCACAGTTCGTACTGCGTGAGCGCGTCCATCGTGGACTCCCGCACGATCGTCGGGGCGTCCCCGTGGATCACCTCGCCGAGGAACCACGCGTCGGGAAAGCGCTCGCGCACCCGGGGCAGCACCTGCGCCCAGAACGACGACGGCACCGCGTACGCGGCATCCAATCTCCACCCGTCGATCCCGCGCTCGAGCCAGTGGCACATGACCTCGACGACGAGGTCGACCACGGCGGGGGAGGAGTGATCGAGGGCGACGAGGGCGTCGTGCCCCTCGAACACCTCGGCGTCGAACCGCCCGTCGACCCAGCGGCCGCGGAACAGGCTCGGCGCGTCCTCGGCCAGGTCTCGGAAGGCCGCGTGACCGCGCCCGACGTGGTTGAACACCCCGTCCAGGAGGATCCGGATGCCACGCTCCCGCGCCGCCGCGACGAGCCGGTCGAAGTCCCCCTCGTCGCCCAATCGCGGGTCGATGCGGAAGTGGTCGACGGTGTCGTAGCCGTGCGTCTCGGACGCGAACACCGGCCCCAGCAACAGGCCGTTCAGACCCAGCGCGATGACGTGGTCGAGCCACGGCTCGAGCCGGTCCAGACGGTGCTCGGGGGCGGCATCCGGATCCACGCTCTCGCGGATCGGCGCGCCGACGAACCCCAGCGGGTAGACGTGCCACCAGATCACATGCTCGGGCCACGCGGGCATCCGGTCTCCTCTCGATCGGGGGTGAGACCGTGTCGACGCTATCCGCCCCACGGGTCCTCGCGAGGGGGCTTGTCAGCGTCCGCGCTCCGCCGCGCCCGCCCGCGCCCACAGCGCCGCCGCTTGCGTGCGACTCTCCACGCCGAGCTTGGTCAGCACCCGTCCGACATGCGTCTTGACGGTGGGGAGCGACAGGAAGAGCTCGGCCGAGATCTCGGCGTTCGACGCCCCGCGCGCCACGGCGGCCGCCACCTCGCGCTCGCGAGGCGTCAGCGACGAAAGGGCCTCCCGCTCCGCCGCGGTGGGGAGGCGGGTGTGGTCGGCGGCGAGCCGGATGACCTGATCGAGCACGCCCGGCGCGAGCACGGAGCGACCGGATGCCGCTGCCCGCACGGCCGCGACGAGTTCGGCGGGTGGGGCGTCCTTGAGGAGGAACCCGCGCGCGCCCGCGCGCAGCGCGCGGACGACGTCTTCGTCGGCGTCGAAGGTCGTGAGCACGATGATCGCGCGGCTGGGGTCGGCGGCCACCTCGCGCGCGGTCGCGGTCAGGCCGTCGCAGCGCGGCATCCGGATGTCCATGAGCACGACGTCGGGCTGGTGCCGCGCGATGACCGGCGCGGCCTCGAGACCGTCGGAGGCCTCGCCGACCACGTGGATGCCGCGATCCGTGCCGAGCACGAGCCGGAGGCCGGCGCGCACAGAGGGATCGTCGTCGACGACGACCACTCTGACCTCGTCTGCGGCGCTCATGCGACGCTCCACGGGAGGGTGACGTGGACGCGGTGCTCGCTCGGGCCGGGCGTGACCTCGGTCGTCCCGCCGACCGCGCGGGCCCGCTCCTCGATGCCCACGAGCCCGAACCCGCGCGACCCCGACGGCGTCCCGGACACCGGATTCGCGACATCGATCTCGAGGCGATCCCCGGGCTTGCCCGTGAGGAGCAGGCTCACCGGCGCTCCCGGAGCGTGTCGGCGGGCGTTCGTGAGGCACTCCTGGACGATGCGGTACGCGTGGCGGCCGATCACCGGCGCCAGCGTGGCGAGGTCGACCTCGATCCGCGCGTCGACCTCCTGCGCCGTGGCGAGCAGCTCGTCGAGGTCGGCCAGCGTGGGCTGCGGGCTGTCGGTGTCCGCGGCGTCCGGGTCGCGGACGACGGCGAGGATCCCGCGCAGCTCGCCCAGCGCGCCGCGCGCGTTCTCGTGCACGGTCTCCACGGCGGCCGCCCGCTCGCCGTCGTCGAGGTCGTCGCGGTAGCGCAGGGCGCTCGCGTGCATCGCGGTGAGCGACAGGCGGTGGGCGAGCACGTCGTGCATCTCGCGGGCGATGCGGGTGCGCTCGTGGTCGCGCGCCGCGGCCTCGCGAAGACGCTGGTCCTCCTCGACGAGGAGGGCCCGCTCGCGCAGGGACACGACGAGCGCGCGTCGCGCACCGATCGAGATCCCCACGGCGACCGTCGCCGCCAGCACGACGATCAGGATGCCGACGGTCAGGGCCAGGTCCCCGGCGGGTGCCGGCACGCCGAGGAGGTCGAAGCCGCCCGCCATCGCGCCCGTGGCCGCCGCCACCCAGATGGCCACGGCGGCGGCGATCTCACCGGGACGCCGACGCGTCGCGAGCGAGGCCAGCGCGAGGAGGCCGACGGGGGCGGCGAGCGACGACACGGCGCTGCCGAGGGCCAGAGCGACAGCGATCACGAGGGGCGCTTTGCGGCGGAAGGGGAGCACCACGAGAGCGGCGAGACCGACGGCGAGATCGAGCAGGACGAGGACCGCGAAGCGCGCGGAGTCGCCGTCCGCGCCGAGGTCGAGGCTGAAGCCGACGTTGATGACGAAGAACAGCAGGCCGGCCGCCGTTGCGACGGCGAGGCGCCAGGCCTCACCCCAGAAGCGGCGGCGGGGAGATGAGGGAGCAGGGGTCATGTCGGCGAGCCTAGGAAGTCGGCTCGGCCCCGCGGATCGTCCGAAGGTCGCACTCTCACACCCGCGCCCGATCCTCGGGCAGGGCGAACACCTCGAGATCGAGCGCGCGAGCGCGGGCCGTCTCGACGGCCGCCGCGACGGCCCCGATCGAGACGATGTCGGCGCCGAGGGTCGAGGCCACGATTCGCGGGGCGGGGAGGTGCAGGGAGTCGGGGAACGCCTCGATCGCCGCGGCGATGATCGGTCCCGCGCCCGCGGCGATCGCGCCCGACACCACCACACGCTCCACGTCGAAGAGGCTGCCGAACGTCGCCGCCACCCCGGCGAGCGCCGGCCCCACCTCGCGCGCCACGGCGAGGGCTCCCGCGTCGCCCGCGGCCGCGAGGTCCAGCACGGTCTTGGCGTCGAGGGTGGCGGGATCGAGACCGCGCAGCGCGCTGTCCTCGGGGAGGTCTCCGGATGCCAGCGCCGCCCGCGCCGCATCGACGCACCGCGGGGCGAGGCCCCACGCGCTGCCGACGCCCTCGACCCGGTCGAAGGCCACCGTCTCTCCCGCGCCGCCGTGTGCGCCGCGCAGGAGGTGACCGTCGACGCTGATGCCCGCTCCGAACCGTTCTCCGGCGAGGAGGGCGACGAAGTCGTCGCAGCCCACCGCGGCCCCGTGCGTCCGTTCGGCGACGGCGGCGAGCGTGGCGTCGTTCTCGACGCGGACGGCGGGTGCCCATGCGGCGAAGGTGTCGACGAAGCGGGGGTTCATCCGCGCCCAGAAGCCGTCGTGATGGACGGGGGAGCGCCCGGCGCGATCCACCGGCGCCGGGACGCCGACGCACAGGGCCACGATGTCGGTGCGCGCGCGCCGTGCCCGCTTGAGGGTCGCGTCCACCGTCGCCTCCGCGGCGCGGCGGCGGCGCTCGGGCGAGTCGAGCTCGGGATCGACGGTGAGCCGCGAGGTCGCGAGGGTCGTGCCGCGGAGGTCGGCGACCGTGGCCGTCAGGTGTCCGCGCCCGGCGTCGACGCCCACGACCGTGCCCGCGCCGGGTTGGAAGGCGAAGCGCCGCGCGGGGCGGCCCTTGGAGTACTCGCCGACTGCGCGGGCGTTGGGCATCTCCGCGAGCAGCCCGCGCGCGGTGAGCTCGTCGAGGACGTCGATCGCCGTCGAGCGGGTCAGCCCGACCGCCGCGATCACGTCGCTCGCGGTGAACGCGTCCTCGTCCCAGACGCGGGTCAGCACTGCGTCGAGGTTGTGGCGGCGGAGCGACGGCGTCGTCGTCATGGCATCCATCGGCTCTCTTGACCCCCCTGAGTTCTCCTGCAACACTGCCTGCACGACATTGATTTGGCGAGTAGATTTACTGCTCATCACAACATATTCGCAGTGCGGCGGAGGAGGAACCAGGTGTCGACGAAGAGCAGGGCGGGCCGACGATGGCTCGCGGCGACCGCGGTGGGGGTGCTCGGAGCGGCGATGCTGGCCGGCTGCTCCAGCGACGGTCGCGAGACGATCCGCTTCACCTTCAGCAAGCGCGAGGCGCTGGCGTTCATGAACGAGGTGGTCGCCGAGTACAACGCCTCGCAGGACAAGGTGCGCGTCGAGATGGACAGCTCGGGCGTCGACGTCGTGTCGGCGAGCTTCGTGCGCGGCAACCCGCCCGATATCATGCTCGCCAACTACAACTACGAGGTTGCGAGGTTCGTCCAGCGCTGCGCCCTCACCGATCTCAGCGGCACCGCAGCCGCCGGAACCGTCCGCGACGACCTGCAGCCGCTCATGGACCAGTACGGCTCCTGCGAAGGGCGAACCAGCGCCCTGCCGTACTCGGTGATGGCGGCATCGGTCATCTACAACAAGCAGATCTTCGACCAGCTCGGGCTCCCGGTGCCCACCACCTACGACGAACTCATCCAGGTCGCCGAAACCCTGAAGCAGAACGGTGTGACCCCGTTCTACGGCACTTTCAAAGACGATTGGACCGTCGCCCAGGGCTGGTACGACTACGCGGTCGGCGGCTCGATGGACGTCGTCGACTTCTTCGACGGGCTCGCGGCCGAGGGCGACGAGGTCGGGCCCTCCTCGGCGGTGTCGTTCGAGAAGGACTTCACCGAGCCGATGGGCCGCATGATGCAGCTCGCGCAGAACTACACGAATCCGGATGCCGAGAGCCGGGCCTACGGCGACGGCAACCTCGCGTTCGCCCAGGGCGAGGCGGCGATGTATCTGCAGGGTCCGTGGGCGCTCGGTGAGATCGCGAAGACCGCACCCGATCTCCCCGTCGGCACGTTCCCCCTGCCCATGACCGACGACCCCGCCGACCTGAAGGTGCGGGTCAACATGGACCTCGCCGCGACCATCCCCGAGGCCTCGCAGCACCAGGACGCCGCTCGCGACTTCCTCGAGTACCTCTATCAGCCGCGGGTCATCGAGGCGTACAACGAGTCGCAGCTCGGCTTCGCGCCCACGAAGGACGCACCCGCTCCGAGCGACCCCCGCGTCGCCGGGATGATCCCGTACTACGAGGAGGGACGCATCTACCAGGGCGCCTCCGTCCTCGTGCCCAAGACCATCCCGACCTTCAACTACGCCCAGGCGATGATCTTCGGGGCCTCGCCCGAGAGCACGCTGCGCACGATGGACGAGGACTGGTCGCGACTCGCGTTCCGCCAGCCGCCCGCCTCGACGAACGACGCATCCGGTGAGGAGGCCGCGCGATGACCACCACAACCACGATCGTCACGGGCGGGAAGGCGACCGCGCGTCGCAGCACCCGCCGCGTCGAGCCGATCTACTACTTCTTCCTGCTGCCCACGCTCGTGCTGTTCACCCTCGCGATCACGGTGCCCGGCATCATCGGCATCTTCTTCAGCTTCACCGACTCGATCGGGCTGGGGGAGTGGCACTTCACCGGGTTGACCAACTACATCGCGATCTTCAGCGACCCCGCGATCCTGCAGAGCTACCTGTTCACGTTCGGGTTCTCGGTCGCCACCGTCATCGTCGTCAACATCGCGGCGTTCCTGCTGGCGGTGGGCCTGACCGCGCAGATCCGTTTCAAGAAGGCGCTGCGCACGGTCTTCGTGATCCCGATGGTGATCTCCGGCATCATCATCGCCTACGTCTTCAACTTCCTCTTCAGCAACTCGGTGCCCGAGGCGGGAGCCGCTCTCGGCATCCCGTGGCTCGAGACGAGCCTGCTGGCCAACCCCGACCTCGCGTGGGTCGCGATCGTGATCGTGACCGCGTGGCAGGCGATCCCGGGCACGCTGCTCATCTACATCGCGGGACTGCTGTCGGTCCCGGGCGACGTGTACGAGGCCGCCGGCCTCGACGGGGCGAGCAAGACCCAGCAGCTGCTGCGCATCACGCTGCCGCTCGTGGCCGGGTACGTCGTGATCAACGTCATCCTCGGCTTTAAGGGCTTCCTCAACGCCTACGACATCATCGTCGGCCTCACCGGCGGCGGTCCCGGCACCGCGACCCGCAGCGTCGCGATGTCGATCATCCTCGGCTTCAACGGCGGCGACTACGCCTACCAGATGGCGAACGCGGCGCTGTTCTTCGTCGTCGCCATCGTCATCTCGCTCCTCCAGCTCTCGCTGACCCGGGGAAGGAACACCCTGTCATGACCGCTCTGAACCAGCCCGCGCTCGCCGTCGAGCAGGCCGAACTCTCCCTCCCCGCGGCAGAACGCCCGCGACCCCGCTTCCGGCGCGTCGGCAGGGAACGGGTGAACTGGTCGACGACGACCATCCTCGTGCTCTGCTCGCTGACCGTGCTGCTGCCGCTGTACGTGACGGTCTCGATGGCGCTGAAGAGCGGCACCCAGGTCGTCGACGGCAACGCGTTCTCGTTCCCCTCGCCGATCAGCTTCGACGGGTTCGTCCAGGCGTGGACGCTGACCAAGTTCCCGGTGGGCCTGGCGATCTCGCTGCTGGTCACCGCCGGCACCGTCGTGGCGACGATCATCCTCGCGGCCTTCGCCTCGTACGCGATCGCCCGCAACTGGGACCGCAAGCTCTTCCGCTACTCGTTCTTCTACCTGCTCGCGGCGATGTTCATCCCGTTCCCCGTCGTGGCTCTGCCGCAGATCCAGCTGACCGGCCGGGTCGGACTCGACAACCCGGTCGGCGTGATCCTGCTCGCCACGATGTTCCAGCTGAGCTTCAGCGTGCTGCTGTTCACGGCGTTCCTGCGCTCCATCCCGCTGGAGCTGGAGGAGAGCGCGCGCATCGACGGCGCGACCACCTGGCAGACGTTCTGGCAGCTGATCTTCCCGCTGCTCGCCCCGATGAGCGCGACCGTCGGCATCTTCGCGTTCCTCTACGCATGGAACGACTTCATGATGCCGTCGCTGATCATCAGCGATCCGGCCCTGCAGACCCTGCCGGTGCGGCAGAACCTGTTCCAGACGCAGTTCAGCAACAACTACAACGTCGCCTTCGCGTCGTACCTCATGGCCATGGCCCCCGCGATCGTCGCCTACCTCTTCACCCAGCGCTGGGTGATGGCGGGCGTCACGCAGGGCGCCGTCAAGGGCTGACCGACCATCCCCTCGAAAGGACAACCGTGACCACCACCGCACCCTCCGTGTCGTCCCGCGACCTCTCCGACGCCCCCGACTGGTGGCGCCAGGCCGTGGTCTATCAGGTGTACCCGCGCAGCTTCGCCGACAGCGACGGCGACGGCCTCGGTGACATCCGCGGCATCACGTCGCGCGTGCCGTACCTCGCCGAACTGGGGGTGGATGCCATCTGGCTGAGCCCCTTCTACCCCTCCGACCTCGCCGACGGGGGCTACGACGTCGCCGACTATCGCGACGTCGACCCGCGGCTGGGGACCCTGGCCGACACGGACGAGCTCATCGCGCAGCTGCACGCCCACGGCATCCGGATCGTCGTCGACATCGTGCCGAACCACACCTCCGACAAGCACGTGTGGTTCCAGGAGGCCCTGGCCGCCGGTCGCGGGTCGGCCGCACGCGAGCGGTACATCTTCCGCGAGGGCACCGGGGTCGACGGCTCCGAGCCGCCCACCGACTGGGAGTCGCTCTTTGGCGGCTCCGCGTGGGAGCGGGTCGCCGACGGGCAGTGGTACCTGCACAACTTCGACGTCTCGCAGCCCGACCTGAACTGGGCGAACCCCGAGGTGCGGGCCGACTTCGTGAAGACGTTGCGGTTCTGGAGCGACCGCGGTGTCGACGGCTTCCGCATCGACGTCGCGCACATGTTGACCAAGGACCTCACCGAGCCCCTGCTCTCGCGCGCCGAGCTCGACGCCCTTCCGCAGGACGGCAACCACCCGATGATCGACCGCGACGACGTGCACGAGGTCTACGCCGAGTGGCGCGCGGTCTTCAACTCGTACGACCCGCCGCGTACCGCCGTCGCCGAGGCATGGGTGCATCCCTCGCGCGTGCCGCTGTACGCGAGCGCCGAGAGCCTGGGGCAGGCCTTCAACTTCGACCTGCTCGAAGCCGACTTCGACCCTGCGCAGTTCCGCCGGATCGTCGCCGACAACCTCGCGCTCGCCGCGGAGTCGGGATCCTCGACCACGTGGGTGCTGTCGAACCACGACGTCGTCCGGCACGCCACGCGGTACGGACTTCCGGATGCCGAGCGCGGCGCCGACGGCCGCCCCACGCTCAAGCACGGCAACGAATGGCTCCTGTCGGGCGGCCAGACGCCGACGCTGGACGCCGCCCGCGGCGAACGTCGCGCGCGGGCCGCCGCGACCTTCGTGCTGGGTCTGCCGGGCTCGGCGTACCTGTACCAGGGTGAGGAGCTGGGCCTGCACGAAGTCGCGGAGATCCCCGACGCCGACCGTCAGGACCCGACGTTCTTCCGCAGCCCCGGAATCGATCAGGGTCGGGACGGATGCCGCGTGCCCCTGCCCTGGACCGAGGACGGCCCCGCCTTCGGCTTCGGTGCGGGCGGGGCGCACCTCCCGCAGCCGGAGTGGTTCGGCACGTACGCCGTGGACCTCCAGGACGGTGACCCGGCCTCGACGCTGTCGCTGTACCGCCGCGCGCTCGATCTCCGGCACACATTGCAGACCGACGAGCAGCTCGCCTGGGTCGAGACCGGCCGCGCCGATGTGGTGGCTTTCGAACGCCCGAACGGCTGGACGGTCGCGACGAACTTCGGCGCCGAGCCGGCCGAGCTCCCCGCGGGCGAGGTGCTCCTGTCGAGCTCCCCGTTCGAGGGCGATGCGCTGCCCGGCGAGACGACGGTCTGGCTCCGCCGCGACTGACCCGCGCGCTTGCGCGCTCGCTCCCGGACGCCCCGGTGCCACGCGCCGGGGCGTCCGGGCACCCGCATCCGCCGCGTGGACCCCGTCGACTGTCCAAGACACGCCGTAACTCGCTGGGCGGTTGCGGCGTTTCCTGGACGCTCAATCGTGGTGAGTGCGCGCCCACCCCTCGCCACGACGCTCGATCGCGCCCGCCGCGGCGAACGCGTCGAGCCACCCGCCCATGGGCCATACGCCCCAGCGCGCGTGGAACGTCGCCCCGTTGCGGAGGATGTCGTCGAGGTGCTGCCACGGCGGAGACGACACCGGATGCCACTGGTGAAAGGCATCCGCCCCGCCGACCCAGCGCAGCTCGACACCTCGCTCTCGAGCCGTCCACGCGAGGTCGGTGTCCTCCGCGCCGTAGCCCTCGTACCCGGGGTGGAAACCCCCGAGGCGTTCCCAGGCCGCGGGGGTCACCGCGAAGGAGAGCGACCAGAACAGGTCGTACTCCGCCTCCGTCGCGGCCCGCGTCTCGCCGGCTGGCAGTGCGGGTCGCGCGCGATGCGGACGACGGAGAAAATGCAGGTCGGATGCGGATTCCGGGCGCTGGACGCTCGCGAGGTACGTCACCGCCCCGCACAGGAGCGCCTCCGGGGCCGCGCGCGAGGCCGCGCGGTACGCGGGGAGCAGGTCGGGGCCGGGGAGGCAATCCACGTCGAGGAAGACGAGCAGTTCCGCCCCCGCTCCGATCGCCGCCCGCGCGGCTTCGTTGCGCCCCTCGCCCACGCGGATTCCGTGCGGCCCCGGCGGCACGTGGAGCGTGTGGATCCCGGCATCCCGGATGCCATCCGGCAGCGTCTCATCGAGCCACGCCTCCACCCGCACGATGTCGCCGGCCACCTCGGCGAGCACGCGGCGCTGGCGCTCGAGGTGCTCGCGACGCGCGGCGGAGGCGACGGTGAGGACGGCGGTTCTCACGGCAGCACCCCCTCCACGGCCGCGGCCATGCGTGCCGCGGCCCCGGCGACCTGCCAGCGCGTCCAATCGGGCTCGTCGTTCGCCGCGCGCTCGATGATCCCGACCAGATCCGCCGCGGAGACATCGGCGTCCGCACGTCGGGCGAGCCCCCATTCCTCGAGGGCGTCTGCGGTCGCCCGCTGCTCGTCGAAGGGACGGTCCTGGGCGATCACGACGGCACGGGCACCGGATGCCGCCAGGTCGGCGACACTGTTCTGCCCGGCCGCGCTGACGACCACGGTGCTCCGGCCGATCAACGGCCAGGGGTCGGCGACCCGGGACGCGTCGTCGTGCCCGACGGCGGTGACGTCCCATCCGCGCCCGGAGAGCAGCGCGGTGACGGATGCGCGCGCCTCGGCCTCGAGCACCCGGCCGAGCAGGAGCACCGAATGGGCCGCGTCCGAGGGCGCCGGCATCCGCCCGTCGAACCGCGAGATCCCGCCGGTCCAGATCACGCGGTCGCGGTGCTCGGCGAGCCCGGGAACGGGCACCGCTCCGTGCGGCCACGGTGCGACGATGCGGTCGGCGAGGGCGTAGGCCAGGGCATGGGGAGCGTCCGTCCGCGCCCCCGGCTGGGTCACGGCGACCGTTCGCAGCCCCAGGAGTCGCGCGAACGCCACGACCTCGGCGCTGACGTCGACGACGAACGCGCGGAGCGGCCGTTCGGAGGCGGCGCGGGCGATCGTCGCGAGGCGCGCGCGGTGGCCCGGGTGGTCGTGCGGAGCCCAGTGGAGCGCCCCCCGCGCGGTCGGTTCGGCGTCGCGCGGGTCGATGACGGTCCCGTCCGCGGCCTCGACGGCGTCGGCATCCGGCGGGAGCTCCACCCACTCGACCGCGGGGTCGAGCGCGGCCGGTCGGGCCATCGACGAGAACGCCACGACGGGGGTCCGCAGGTGCGGCTGCACCGCGAGGAACCGGGCCAGATGGCCGAATCCGTGGTGGTGGACGTACCAGCCGATCACCACGACACCGCCGGCGCGCGCCGTGCGGCGACCGGCTGGGCGACGTGCGACAGCACGCGTTCGACCTCGCGGTAGCGCTGCGCGAGCGAGTGCTGACGCACCGCCGCCCGTCGCGTCCAGACGCGTGTGAGGGGGTCGCGAGCCCCCTGTGCGGCGAGCTCTGCGGCGGCCTTTCCCAGCGCGACGACGTCGCCCGGCATGACCGTCGCCGATCCCGGCATCCCCGCGAGCACTTCCGACACCCCGCCGATGTCGAAGGCGGCCACGGGCGTACCGGTCGCGAGCGCTTCGGCGATCACCAGCCCGAACGGCTCCTCCCACATCGGGGTCACGAGCGCGACGGCGGACGAGCCGACGAGACGGCACAGGTCGGGCTGGTTCAGCGGTCCGACGTACCGCGCGTGCGGTCCGAGCCGGGGGACGACCTCCTGCTCGAAGTAGTCGACGTCGCCGATCCGCCCGGCCAGCACGATGTGGGCGCCGACGGCGCGAGCGGCTTCGATGGCCAGGTGAGGGGCCTTTTCCGGCACCACCCGCCCCGACCACACCCACGACGTTCCGCCGTGGCCACGGGTCCACTGCTCGGTGTCGATCCCGTTGGGGAAGACGAACGCGTCGACCCCCTCCACCGACCAGGCCCGGGCGGTCGCCTGACTCACGGCCACGAAGCGGTGCGGGCTGTCGCGCACGGAGCCGGCGGCCTCGAGCAGGGCCTCGAGCGGTGGGGTGTGCAGGGTGGTGATCACCGGGATGTCGGCCTCATCGCTCCACCGGATGGGCGCCGGATGCAGGCTGTGGTTGTCGACGACGTCGAACAGGTGCCGGTCGGCGATGAGCCGGTCCCGTGCGGCATCGAAGGCGGCATCCACGGCCTGGGCGTACCCGAGCGGATAGTCCGTGTCGGACGACTCCTCCGGCCGCGTCCACTCGGGCGTCGGGAGGCGGAACTCCGGGGTCTCGCCGAGGAAGTCCGAGCCGTCCGCCGCGCACAGCGTGACCTCGTGACCGCGCGCCCGCAGCCAGCGCACACGATCCCAGACGGTCGCCTCGAGCCCGCCCGCGTGGGGCTGTCGCAGGGGATAGCGCGACGGCGCGACGACGAGCACGCGGAGGGGCCGCGATGCGCGCGTCATGCCGCGGCAGCGATCTGCAGGGCCCGGCGGTAGACCCGGACGTGGGCGGCGCGCACGGCGTCGCGCTCGGTCAGACGGTCCGCGTGGCGCCGCGCGACCTCCTCGACCCGTCGCGGCGAGCCCGGGGCCGACCAGGCCGGAGCCGTGGCATCCGTGATCGCGCGGGCGAGGGCGGTCGGATCCCCCACCTCGAACGCGTGGAAGTCGTCGGGATGCTGCGCCGCGATGTGCCCCACCCGCGTGCCGATCACGGGGACGGCGAGGTCGAAGCAGAGCTCCGCCCATCCGGACTGCGTGCCGTGCCGGTACGGCAGGAGGCACGCGTCGAGATCGGCGAGCCAGCGCTCCAGCTCGTCGTCGTCCATGCGGCTCCCGCGTTCGATCGTCACCCCGTCCGCGTCCGCCCCGAGAAGACCGACGGATGCCGCCGCCTCTACGTCACGGACCCGCTCGTTCATCCGCACGACGGCCTCGACGCGGGCGCCCTCGGCCCGCAGGTCGGCGATGGCGCGCACGAGGGTCGCGACGGTCCCGACCCCGTCGATGTTCGGTCGCAGGTCGCGCAGGTGCACCCCCACGCGCGTGGTCGTGTGCGGGGTGCCCACGGGTGCGGTCCCGGACGCGAGGAGCGTCGGGTGGGGGATGACGGTCGTGGACCGGCCGTAGTCCCGCCGCACCTCGGCGTCCGCGGAATCGGTCAGGGTGATCAGCTCGGCGGCAGCGGCGGTCAGGACGGCCAGGGCGGCACGGTGCTCCTGCTGCCCGGAGAGCTGGGGGTTCTCCAAGTCGTGGACGGTGTAGACGAGCGGGCGGTTCAGCCGCCGCAGCGTGGCGACCGTCTCCGCCAGTTCGTCGGCCCTGTACGACTCCATCCCGAAGTGCAGGTGCACGAGGTCGAACTTGTCCGCGTGGGCGTCGAGCCAGGCGGGAAGCAGCGCCTGCGGGGGCCACCACTGCCCCTCCGGTGCACCCGGCACCGGGGGATCACCGAGCAGGCGCACCGCGCGGGGATCGGTGACGGCGTCGACGTACGGATGCGACGACGGCACCGCGGCGACGCGGATCGGGGGGATGGGGGGGACGTCGATTCTTTTTCCTCCTCGTGCAGCTGACTTCGCCGGTGCGCGTACCGCATCGACGGAGACATCGCAATGCAACGGGGCGGTTGGGACGACGACGGCACCGACGGATACGTTCACATCATGAGCGGCGGTGAGGGCAGGGCGACAAGCCTTGCGAACCACGATGACCCGGTGGTAGCGCGCCGGCGCCACTACGGCGAGTTCTTCGGCGAGACGCCGCTGCCGGCACGGTTCGGGGTGGTCGTCGGCAACTGCCAGGCCGAGTCGCTCCGCCTGGTCATCGCCTCCGATGCGCTCCCCGCCATCCGGATCCCGGCCGTGCACGAGCTGACGGCGACCGAGACCACGCGCCTCCACGAGGTCCTCTCGCGCGCCTCGTTCCTCGTCGCACAACCGGTCCGCGACGACTATCGGGGACTCCCCCTCGGAACCGGGCAGCTGCGCGCGTCGCTCCCGCCCGATGCCCGCGTGGTCCTCGTCCCCTCGATCCGCTACGCGGGCCTGCACCCCTTCCAGGTCGTCCTGCGCCTCCCCGGTTTCGAGGTCGACCCGCCCCTCGTCGCCTACCACGACGTCCGACTCCTGGCCGAGGCAGCGGGGCTCCCGATCGCCCGGGAGCTGCCCACCGCGTCGGTGCGAGAGGTGGCCGCCGAGTCCATCGCCGAGCTGCGCCGGCGAGAGGGGCTGGGCCTCGACGTCGTGGCATCCGACCTGTTCTCTCCCGTCGTCGCCGACCTCGCCCGCACGGTCAACCACCCCGGAAACGCGGTGTTCCTCCCCCTCGGCGAGCGGTTGGTCGCCGCCCTCGGCGCCCCCGGTCGCGCGGTCGACCCGGGCCGGCCGATCCTCGCCGGAGTCCGCGCCCCGCTCGAGGAGTGGGTCGTCGACGCCTGGAGCCTGGATGCCGAGCCCCAGCCCGAGTGGATCGTCGCGGGGGAGCCCCTCGCCGCCGAGGCCGTCGCCTCGGCCCACCGTGCCTGGTACGCCGAGCGCCCCGACTTCGTCGCCGCGGCGGTCACGCGGATCGCCCCGCTCCTGCACCGCTGGCGGGCGGCATGACCGCGCTCGCTCCGGCCCCACCCGTGCTCCTCGTCCACCCCGGTCCCCACGGGGTCGCGGTCTACGCGCGGGAGGTCGCCGCCGCGGTCGCGGAGGTCGACGCAGCCGCACGATCGGTCGGTCCGGCCGAGATCCTGTCGCTCGAGCCGGGGACGCCGGTCCACGCCCAGGTCACCGATCGGCTGTGGGGAAGCTCGCCCGAAGAGGCCACCGGCCGCGTTCTCGCCCTCGCCGAGCGGCACCCGCTGACGGTCACGCTGCACGACGTCCCCCAAGCCTCCGACGGGGAGCGAAACCGTCCACGGCGTCGGGCGTTCTACGCCGCCGTCGCCCGTGCCGCTATGGCCGTCGCGGTCAACAGCGCGCACGAGCGCACGCTGCTCGCGGAGGAGGGGGTGTGGGACGGCGCCGTCGAGGTGGTGCCGCTCCCGGTCGCCTCGCAACCGGTGCACAGCCGCCCCGAGCCGGACGCGGCCGTCGGCGTGCTCGGGTACTTCTACCCGGGGAAGGGGCACGACGAGGCCCTCGCCGCGACGGTGGCGGCGGGACTGACGCGGCTCGGTGTGCTGGGGCGTGCGTCCGACGGGCACGCCGCCGAACTGGATGCCTTCGTCCGTCGCGCCGCTGATCTCGGGGTGGTCGCGGAGGTCACCGGATGGTTGGACGACGCGGCGATGGCGGCGCGGGCACGCGCGGTCGCGGTGCCCGTCATCGCCCATCGGCACGTCTCGGCGTCGGGTTCGCTGGCCTCGTGGATCGGCTGGGGGCGCCGTCCCGTCGCCGTCCGCAACCGCTACATCGATGAGATGTCCGCGCTGCGTCCGGGCACCCTGTCCGTCGTCGAGCCCGACGCCCTCCCCGCCGCGATCCGCCACGCGTCGGATGATCCGTCCCTGACCTGGCACGGCATCCATCCCGTCCCGTTCGATCGCGCCGACACCGCCCGTGCGTACCTTCGATGGTGGGCCGAGGTGCTGCCGTGAGCGGGCCCGGCTGGGTGATCGGCAATCGCTGGGATGAGCTGGCCGACGCGACCCCGCGCCTCGCCCGAGTCAGTGTCATCGTCACCCACTACGACCAGCAGGCCGAGCTCGACCGCACCCTTCACGCCCTCGCGAATCAGGACTACCCCGCCGGTCTCGTCGAGATCGTCGTCGCGGACGACGGATCGCCGTCGGCCCCGATCGTCCCGGCCGGGGTGCGCGTGGTAAGTCAGCCTGATCGGGGGTTTCGCGCGGCGGCCGCGCGGAATCGCGGCGTCGCGGCCAGCACGGGGGAGATCCTGTGCTTCCTCGACGCCGACACCTCACCCGAGCCCGGCTACGTGCGAGCGATGACGCGACTGCCCACGCTCCTGCCCGAAGCCGTCACGGTCGGACGGCGCCGGCATGCCGATCTCGAGGGCGTCGACCCGACCGCACCGATCGCCGAGATCGCTCCGACGGTCGAACTGCCGGAGCCGCAATGGCTGCTCGATGCCTACGCGCGCACCGGCAACCTGCGGCACGCGGACGACCGCAGCTATCGCTACGTGATCGGCGCGGTCATGGCGTGTTCCCGGACGCTGTTCGACGACATCGGGGGGTTCGAGGAGAGCTTCACGTCGTACGGAGGCGAAGACTGGGAGTGGGCGCACCGTGCGTGGCAGGGCGGCGCGGTCTTCGCCCACGTGCCCGACGCGGTGGCCTGGCACGACGGTCCCGAGTGGGCGGGACGCCCCGGTGTCGACCGCGTCCGCGAGGGCAACGCGCAGACACTCACGCTCGCCGCGATGATCCCGATCGAGGGATCGGCCGGGCGGGGCCTTCTGCCGGCCACCCCCGACCTCGCGGTTCACCTCCGCGGCAGTGCCGGCCCCGCCGCCACCTTCCTGTGCGTCGACTCGGTCCTCGCATCGTTCCCGCGAGCGACGGTGATCCTGGATGCCGCCCCCACGCTGCCCGCCCTGCTCGGCGATCCGAGGGTCACGGCCGGCGAGGTGCCCGATGCGCGGGTGGTGCTGCGCCTCGATCACCCTGTCGTCTTGCTGGATGTCGATGAGCTCCGCGCGCGCCTCGCCGGTCTCGGGCAGGGGGATGAGGGTCGGCTCCTCGTGCGGAGCGCGGAGGGGACCATCGTGGGCGAAGCGATCTCGCGGCGGGCGCGGCGTCGGGAGACGCGATGGGGCCAGCCCATCGGATTCACGTCGAGCTCGGTCTCACCGGACGGGCTCCATGTCCTGGCGGACGAACCTCATCTCGAGTCCTGGGTCGGCGGATGGGGTCGCGTCGACCGTTGGACGTGAACTCCGCGTGATTCCGCGGTTTCTGGGGTGCGACACGCCCGGGCGGTGGTGTGGATTGGACGAGTCGGTGGGATCCGCGTAACTTATTACTTGTTCGCCCCACAGGGGAGAGCGGAGCGGCCG
>JARBUN010000041.1 GCA_029239635.1 Microbacterium sp.
GAGGCCGTGCAGGCGTGGCTCGAGCAGAACCCGAGCGCGTTCCCGACGCAGCGCTGACGTGAGGTGCGGCGGCGGCTCCCTCGGAGAGGGGGCCGCCGCCGTGGTCGTTCCTCGCAGAATCGTCGCCTTCTCGCACTTTCGGGCCGAGAATCTCCGAGAAACCTGCGATTCTGCGAAGTCCCGCGGCGGTTCTCAGCCGATGACGACGGCGTCTTGGGTGAACGACCCCTCGTACAGCAGAGTCGTCACCTGGCCGATGACCTGAACGCACACCACGGCGCCGACGACGATCACGACGGCGGCCGCGATCGAACGGGCAGCGCGCCCCCGCACGAGGCACAGCGCCACGATCGAGAAGACGAGGGTTGCGACCTGGAAGCTGAAGATCCATCCGTCGGGAAGCGGCGCGATCAGCGCGACGACAGCCGCACCGACCGGGGGCCTCAACCGGTGGCGCGCGCCGCCGTGAACCGGGTGATGAACCCCGGGTGCCCGGCGGGCATCGCGAGCACGGAGTCCGGGGTGCGGCCGGCGAGCTGGGGAAAGCCCGCGTCCGCGACGAGGTCGTCGTCGAGCGCATCGAGTCGGGCGTCGACGAGCGGCCACGGCTCGTGGGCGTTCGCGGCCCAGATGGTGCGGCCGAGGTGCCGCTCGTGAAAACCCCAACGGGCGGTGAGGAAACGCGACAGCGGGGTGTCCACCGGGTCGGTGCCGAGTGTGGCCCGCACGCGGGTCCCCGGGTGCCGACCCCCGTGACGCCGCGACCGGAACTCGACGCGCGCCCCCTCGGTGCGCACCCCCGCGCGCGCCCAGCGATAGGGAAGGCCGAACAGTGCGCGGGCGGCGAGGACCGGGGCGAGATGCTCGGCCTCGAGCGTTCGGAACACCACGCCGCGGCGGCCCTCGTCGTCGACGGCGTAGGTGCGGACGTTGATCTCGGTGAACGTGCCCAGCAGGGGGACCGGGGGGAGCGGCAGGAAGCGGAACTCGCTCAGCACGAAGGGCACGAGACCCACCCAGGCCGAGCCGTCGTGCACGTCGGGGCGGGTTCCGGCGGGCAGAAGCGGGGCGACCTCCGCCGGGTCGATCCGCCAGTGCACGAACACCGCGCGATTCCACCGCTGTGAGATGACGGCGCGACCGGGCAGGTCGGGGGCGTGGCGCTCGGTGATCACCGGCTCATTCTGACCCCGGACCCTCGGGACGGAGGGAGACTGGACAGATGCCCCCGTCATCTGGTGCGGACCCCCGGCTCGTGGCATCCATCCGCGAACTCCTCGCGGCGAGGGATGCAGGCAAGACGATCTGTCCGTCGGAGGCCGCCCGCGCGGTGGGCGGCGAGGACTGGCGCGAGCTCATGCAGCCCGCGCGCGACGCGGCCCACGAGCTGGTCGGCCTCGGCGAGGTCGAGGTGACGCAGAAGGGCGAGGTCGTCGACGTGACGACCGCGCGGGGTCCGGTGCGGATCCGCCGGACGCGCTGAAGACGACGATCGCCGCTCGATCGCGCTCCCGCGGGCGCGGCGTGGTCCCGCGGGCACGGAGTGGTGCCGCGAGCTCGCGGGATCGCGTGAAACTCGCAGGTTCCGGCGCGAGAACTGCGAGGTACGCGCGATTCTCGGAGGTTCGGGCCGGGGCGGTGGCCGAAAGCTCGAGCGCGACCTTCTTCTCGAGCTCGTCGACCGCGTCGTCGGACAACCAGATCAGGCCGTCGAGTTCTTCGCGGACGCGCCGGTACGCCAACTGGCGCTCGTTGGGCGTGGCGGCCTGGTCGGTCGCGACCGTGAGCAGTTGCTTCGCGGTGTCGAGGCGTTTGCGCTCGGCGGCGGAGAACCCCGCGTCCTTCACCCGACGTGCGTCGCGCTCGGCGACCTCGAAGGCGACCTCGTAGTCGGTCACGGCGTCGCGGTACTCCTTCAGCCGCTCGGGGGACAGCGTCTCCCCGTCGCGGGGTCGGAGGTTGTCGGCGACCTTCTTCGCGCGCAGGAACGCGGCGGTCAGCGGTTGCCGGCCGTCGCTCATCGCCGGGTAGGTGATGAGCTTCTCGGCGTCGAGCTCGTACTCCAGCCAGCGGTGGGTGACGGCGTCCTGGGCGGCGGTGATGCGCTGCTGGTCGGCGGTGTCAGCGGGAGCCGCCTCGAGGGGAGCTGCGGCGGCTCCGCCCTGGGCGCGGATCAGCTCGATCTGCTCGCGGTGCCGACGGCGGGCCTGCACCTCGCGGCGCTTGTTCACGCCGTTCACCGCCCCCATCGTCATTCCGAAGAGCGGAAACACGAGCCACCAGTAGCTGCCCGCGAAGGTCCAGAAGTCGTGCACCCCCGTTATGGTACGCCGGTCGGCGGTGTGGACTGCGTCGCGGTGGGTTCAGCGCGGGCCGGGGCCCGTGGCATCCGGATCCTTCTTCTGCGCGCGCTTCGCACCGCGCTCGTTCCAGTTGCGCGCGGCGGTGCGGCCCATCGACTCCATCGACCGGGCGAGCGCTCGCTGGGCCGTTTCGGCGAGATCGGATGCCATCCGGCCCCACGCCTCGGTCCCCTCGAACGTGAGCGGCGGTGTCTTGTCGCCGTGTCGGGCGACGCGCTCGGCGTGCTCGAACGCGTTGACGGTGCGGCGCACCGCGTCACGGTACGCCAGGAAATCCGCGGGTTCGAGGCGTGTCTGCGCCGAGGCGGGACGGAGCCACTGTGCGCGCTCGTGCGCGCGGAGGAACTCGGCCAGCAGGGGAGAGCGGGGGTCCGACATCCCCGGGAAGTCGATCGCGAGCGCGGGGTCGGTCTCGTACGCCATCCAGCGGGCGAGGACGGCGTCGTGCTCGGCGAGGAGACGGTCCACCGGCAGAGGAGCGCTCCCCGAGCGGATCGCGGGGAGCATGGCCTGCGCGGCCTTGACGGCGGCGCGACGGGCCCGCATCTCGGCCGAGGCGGCGCGCAGAGCATGTTGCGCGGCCACGAGCCGCGCGCGAGCGGCGGAAACCGCGTCGGAGGAGCCTCGGGATGCCGCCCGCTCCGCCTGCGCGCGGACGACTTCGGCGTCGGCGATCTTGACGTCGGCCCGGCCGCGCGTGATGGCCTGCCGTGCCGTGAGGAGGTCGAGCTGCGCGGCGTCGAGCTCGAGTCGGCGAGCCGCGTTCTTGCTCATCGGTCGGGACGCCCACGCCCGTGCCGCACGGTCGCCCGTGGTCGTCGTCCCGGGGGGAAGAGCGCGTTGCTGGCGCGTGCGGCGCACGCCGATCCAGCCGAGTGTGCCGGCACCGGCCGCCGCGGGCCCGATCCACCACCACTCGGCCAACAAGACCATCAGCGGCTCCACGCTCCCATGCTACGTCGGGCATGCGTCACGGTGCCTGCCGTCGGGCCGGATTCCGCAGCGCGCGCTCGGTCGCCGCGCTCAGTGGTGTGCCCCCGGGTGCGCTCCGACACCACAGGGCGCGCAGATTCGGAGAGGTGCGTCAGATCCGGATCAATCCGGCATCTGTGTCCGGATTTGATGGCTGTCTCCGGATCTGCGCGCACGCTCGGGAGATCCGCGCCGCCTCAGCCGAAGATCAGCGTCAGGACCGTCGCTCCGCCACCGGTCAGGACAAGGGCGGCGATGACCACCCACGCGGTGACCTTCACGCGGCGTTGCCGTTTCTCGTCGAACACGGACATGTCGTCGTCGTTCGTCACCGCGTCTCCTCTCGTTTCGGGGCGGGCGGGGTGGGGGCGCCGGTCTCAGGCCACGGGCTCAGCGACCGTCGGGCCGAAGACCGCGGGCAGCGTCTCGGTCGACAGGCGGCGCAGCTCCGACACGGTCACGGTGAACACATCCTGGATCTCGAGGGATGCCTCGGTGCCGGGCTCCACGTCGGTGACACCGATGCGCAGCACCGGGTAGCCGCGCCCATCGCACAGGCCGCGGAACTTCACGTCCTCCTCGCGGGGCACACTGACCAGGACGCGGCCGGTCGACTCGCTGAACAGGGCGGCCGTGGCATCCACGCCGTCGCGCTCCATGAGCTCGGTGAGCCACACGCGGGCGCCGACGCCGAAGCGCAGGACGCCCTCGGCGAGGGCCTGGGCGAGACCGCCCGACGACAGGTCGTGGGCGCTCGAGACGAGCGACTGCGAGCCCGCGGCCTGCAGCAGCTCGGCGAGCTTGCGCTCCTGCGCGAGGTCGACCTTCGGCGGGCGACCGCCGAGGTGGTCGTGGATGGTCCCGGCCCACTGCGAGCCGTCGAGCTCGTCGGCGGTGGCACCGAGCAGGTAGAGGTTCTCACCGGCATCCTGCCAGCCGCTGGGGATGCGCGCGGCGACGTCGTCGATGATGCCGAGCACACCGACCACCGGTGTCGGGTGGATCGGCTGGTCACCGGTCTGGTTGTAGAACGAGACGTTGCCGCCGGTGACCGGGATGCCGAGCTCGAGGCATCCGTCGCTCAGACCCTCGACGGCCTGGCTGAACTGCCACATGACCTCGGGGTTCTCGGGGCTGCCGAAGTTGAGGCAGTCGGTGACGGCCGTGGGCACGGCCCCGGTGACGGCGACGTTGCGGTACGCCTCGGCCAGCGCCAGCTTCGCGCCGTTATAGGGATCGAGCTGGTTGTAGCGGCCGTTGCAGTCGGTCGCGATGGCGAAGCCGAGGCCGGTCTCCTCGTCGACGCGGATCATGCCGGCGTCGTCGGGGAAGCTCAGCGCCGTGTTGCCGAGCACGTAGTAGTCGTACTGGTTCGTGATCCACGAGGTGTCGGCGAGGTTGGGGCTCGCCACCAGCGTGGTGAACTGCTCGCGGAGGGTGTCGGCATCCGTCGCTCGGGGGAGGGAGGCGGCGGAGTCGGCCTGCAGCGCGTCGATCCAGGTCGGGTAGGCGACGGGGCGCTCGTAGACCGGGCCGTCGACCGCCACGGTGGAGGGGTCGACGTCGACGATGCGCTCGCCGTACCAGTCGATGACGAGGCGGCCGTCTCCGGTGACCTCGCCGAGCACGCTCGTCTCGACGTCCCACTTGCCGACGACCGCGAGGAAGGCCTCGAGCTTCTCGGGAGCCACGATCGCCATCATGCGCTCCTGCGATTCCGACATGAGGATCTCTTCGGGCGTGAGCGAGGGGTCGCGCAGTAGCACCTTCGACAGTTCGACCTTCATGCCGCTGTCGCCGTTGGCGGCGAGCTCGCTCGTGGCGCACGAGATGCCGGCGGCCCCGAGGTCTTGGATGGCCTCGACGAGGTCGTCGCGGTAGAGCTCGAGGCAGCACTCGATGAGCACCTTCTCGGCGAACGGGTCGCCCACCTGCACCGCGGGGCGCTTGGTGGGGCCGCCGTCGGCGAAGGTGTCGGATGCCAGGATGCTCGCGCCGCCGATGCCGTCGCCGCCCGTGCGGGCACCGAACAGCACGACCTTGTTGCCCACGCCGGTGGCGTTGGCGAGCTTGATGTCTTCGTGGCGCATGACGCCCACCGCGAGGGCGTTGACGAGCGGGTTGCCCTGGTAGACCGCGTCGAAAACGGTCTCGCCGCCGATGTTCGGCAGGCCCAGGCAGTTGCCGTAGAACGAGATGCCGCTGGTGACGCCGTGCACCACGCGCGGGGTGTCGGGGTGGTCGATCGCGCCGAAGCGCAGCTGGTCCATCACGGCGACCGGACGAGCGCCCATCGAGATGATGTCGCGCACGATGCCGCCGACGCCCGTGGCCGCGCCCTGGAAGGGCTCGATGTAGCTCGGGTGGTTGTGCGACTCGACCTTGAAGGTGACCGCCCAGCCGTCGCCCACGTCGACGACGCCGGCGTTCTGGCCCATGCCCACCATGAGGCGGGTCTTCATCTCGTCGCTGACCTTCTGGCCGAACTGACGGAGGTAGATCTTGCTCGACTTGTAGGAGCAGTGCTCGCTCCACATGACCGAGTACATCGCCAGCTCACCGCTGGTGGGGCGACGGCCGAGGATCTCGCGGATCTTCGCGTACTCGTCGCTCTTGAGACCGAGGGCGCCGTACGGCTGGTCCTTCTCGGGCGTGGCGATCGCGTTGTCGACGGTGTCCGCAAGAGCGGTACGGGCGGCGGGGTTCGGGGTGGTCACGCGGCTGAGCTCCAAGATCGCAGGGGCCGGACGGGAGTCAGTCTAGTTGGGGCAGCCGATCCCGAGCCGCCGACCCGGACCGGTCGCGGCCCCGGCCCCGCTGGGGAGGAGGAGTGGGGTGCGGCATCCGTTCTCCCGAGATGTGCCGTCGTGCGGAGACGGATGGCGGCACGCCGGTCCGGGATGCCGCGAGGCGGCGTGGCGAGGGAGAACTCCGCCGGACGGCACGGCGTCGTCGCGCGGACCCGGCCGAGCGGTGGTCGACCGGAGACGGTTGTGCCGAACAGGGGAAGGCGACAGGCTGAGCGGCACCGGACCGAAAGGCGTGCCATGGCCATCCTCAATTTCCAGCTCGTCGTCTCGGGCGACCTCGCCGCGGCGCAGGACGCCACGCGGTCGGCTCTCGAAGCGGCCGACTTCTCCGTGACCGACAAGGGAGATCACTGGAAGGCCGCGCACGGCAGCATCGCGAGAACGATGTTCCAGGGGTTCATCACGAACGAGGACTCGCTGCGCGAGGTGCTCGACGTGACCTTCACCGACCTCGGCGGCACCGTCCAGGTCGATCTGCACCGCCCGATCTTCCAGGCCGGCGGCGGCAGCGACGATGGTCTCGTCCAGCTGAGGCTCCACGACGCCTACAAAGAGAAGGTCGGCGAGGTCGCCGCCGACCTTCAGGGCCGCGGCATCCTGGTCAGCAGCAAGATCTGAGCCGCGCCCGCCGGGCGGCCCATCCGCACCCGCCGGGCGGAGTCGGTGCGCAACGCGCCGGTTCCGGATGCCGCAGCCCGGCGTCGCTCGCTCGCTCGGGGATGCTGCCGGGGTGATCTAGCCGGGGTCGCGCGTCGGGTCGGCCGGTTCGGCGAGTCGGGCGCGGAGCCCGCGGATGGTGGTCTCGACCGTGAAGTCGTAATACAGACGACGGCTCCGAGACGCCTCCTCGCCACCCGATGAGAACGGCCGGACGAGCGCAAGGGCGCGGGCGCGCAGGTCGGGGTCGTCGACGGCGACACGTTCGAAGTCGGCCATCATCGCCGCGTGGTCGCGTGGCCCGTCGTCTTCGTGCAGCAGCCGATCGTCGGAGACCGAGATCGTCAGCACGGCGTTGTTCAGCAGGGTCGCGTAGGCCGCGACCGCGTCGGGGCCGAAGCCGGCGTCTTCGAGGAGACGGACGCCGCGATCGATGATCGGCAGGACGCTCGGGAACACCGGGCCGTGCAGCACCACCCACTTGGCGACGCCGGGGTAGAGCACGGTCTCGTCGTAGATCGCCGCGAGGAGCTCGCGGAACCACGCCTCCCACGACAGCGACGCGCTCGGAAGGGGGAGCCCACCCAACACCCGCTCGGCGACGGCGCGCGCGAGGCCGTCCTTCCCGCCGACGTGGTGGTAGATGACGGAAGGCACCACTTCGAGCGCGCGAGCGAGGTCTCGCACCGACCAGGCGTACAGGTGGGATTCGCGCGTGAGAGCGACCGCGGCATCCGTGACGGTGACGGCCGTCAGGCCCACGTGGAACGGCGTCGTGCCCATACTGTCTCCTCCCTTTCCCCAGTCTGCCCGAAGGAGGGCACGAGCCGTCTTGCCGTGGCAGCCGCCTGCTGACTACGGTATTAGAACGCTGTTCTAATACCCGAAAGGCCCTCATGTCCGAGACATCGGTCGCCGCCCGTTCTCAGATTCGACTCCTGCTGTCGGCGGTGTTTCTCGCGTACTTGGCACAGATGACGTTGAACCCCGTCATCGCCCCGCTGTCGCGGGCGGTCGGGCTCGCCGAATGGCAGGTAGGCCTGACGATCAGCGTCGCGGCGCTCATGGTCGTCGTCACGAGCCAGTGGTGGGGGCGTCGCTCACAATCGGCGGGGCGCAAACCGGTGCTCGTCAGCGCCCTGGTGATCGCGGCCGCCGCGATGACGGGGTTCGCCGTCGTGGCGATCTTGGGCATGTCCGGGGCGTTCACCGGTTTCGCGCTCTTCGTCGGATTCCTCGTCCTGCGAGGCGTCGGGTTCGGGGGCGCGCTGGCGGCGATGATCCCCACGGCACAGGCGTACATCGCCGACGTCACCGACGACCCCGAAGCGCGCGTGAAGGGGATGTCGGGACTGGGGGCCGTTCAAGGCGTGGCGATGATCATGGGTTCGGTACTCGGCGGCGTGCTCGCCATCTTCGGGCTCGCGGTGGCCGTCATCGCCGTGCCCATCCTGCTGCTCGGGGGCGTGGTGCTGGTGGCGACACGGCTCCGTCGCGAACCGCGGACCGGGCTCATCGAGCAGCCGCGTCGCGTACGCGCACTCGACCCCCGGGTGTGGCCCTACCTCGTGACGGGGTTCGGGCTGTTCACCGCCCTCGGGTTCATCCAGGTCGTGACCGGCTTCCTGGTCCAAGACCGCCTCGACGTCGCTGGTGGGGCGGCCGGGGCGCTGACGGGTGCCGCGCTTCTCGCCGCCGGCCTCGGGATGGTCCTCGCGCAGACGGTGATCGTGCCGCGCAGCGGGTGGTCGCCCCGGACGCTCTTGCGCGTGGGGGCGGTGACGGCGCTCGCCGGGTTCGTGCTGCTCACCCCTGACGCCGGTGCCGTACCGCTC
Source organism: Microbacterium sp. (assembly GCA_029239635.1). GTDB lineage: Bacteria > Actinomycetota > Actinomycetes > Actinomycetales > Microbacteriaceae > Microbacterium. The sequence continues at coordinate 8,638 of JARBUN010000041.1, forward strand.
TTCGCCGGTATCGGGTGCATCGGCCTCGGTCTCGGGATCGCGATGCCGGGATACTCCGCCGGACCGAGCCTGTCGATGGACCGCGATGAGCAGGGCGGCCTTGCGGGACTCCTCGGGGCGACGACGGGGCTGACCTTCGTCGTCGCGCCGACCCTCGGGACCGCCCTCTACGCGATCTGGGGTCCCCTGCCCGTCATCGCCGGCGGCGCCGTCTGTGCGGCGGTGGCGTTGTTCGTGTGGGTGTCGCCCGCGATCGCCGCCCGACGGCGTTGAGGTGCGGGCCGCGCGGCGGGCGGCAGAGTGCGGCGCGCCCCGGGTGCCCGCGCGTCAGGCGGTCTTCGCGATCCGCACCCGGATGTCCTTCATCAGCGGCTGGTCGCTCTGCCGGCTGTAGTCGTCGGGGCCGAGCAGCACGTTCAGCTCGGGGAAGTAGCCCGCGGCGCTGCCGCGCGGGGTGTCGTATTGCAGCGCGCGGAAACCCGTGACGCTGCGCACCGAGCCGTCGCGCGAGGTCGCGACGATGTCGACGAGGTCGCCCTCGGCGATGCCGCGGTCCTTCATGTCGCGGCGGTGCATGAACACGAGCTCGCGGACGTTGCGGACGCCGCGGTAGCGGTCGTCGGCCGAGTAGATCGTCGTGTTCCACTGGTCGTGCGAGCGCATGGTCTGCAGCACCAGCACGTCGGCCTCCTCGGGGATGACGTTGGGCAGCTCGGCATCCGAGAACTCCGCCTTGCCCGAGGGCGTCTGGAAGTCGCGCTCGCGCGCGGGCTGGGGGATGCGGAAGCCGTACTGCTGGCGCACCAGCTCGTTGAACCCTTCGAACCCGGGCAGCACCCGGGCCATCGTGTCGCGGATGCGGTCGTAGTCGCCCACGTACCACTCCCACGGCGTCGCGGACTCGGGCATGGTGGCACGGGCGATGCGCGCGATGATCTCGGGCTCGCTGAGCAGGTGCGGGGACGCGGGCTTGCGGGAGCCGAGCGAGAGCATGACCGAGCTCATGGCATCCTCGGTCGAGATCGACTGGAGCCCGCTCTCCTGCTCATCGCGCTCGGTGCGGCCGAGGCACGGCAGGATGAGCGCTTGCTTGCCGTGGGTGAGGTGGCTGCGGTTGAGCTTGGTGCTGACGTGCACGGTCAGCTCGCACCGACCCATTCCCTCGGCGGTCAGCTTCGTGTCGGGGGCGGCCCGCACGAAGTTGCCGCCCATGCCGATGAACACCTTGAGATCGCCCCGGTGCAGCGCCGCGACCGTGTGCACGGTGTCGAGACCGGGCTCGCGCGGCGAGGTGATGCCGCACACCTCGTCGAGCTTCGCGAGCCACTTCTCGGTGGGCTTGTGGTTGATGCCGCAGGTGCGGTTGCCCTGCACGTTGCTGTGCCCGCGAACCGGCGAGGGGCCGGTGCCTTTACGCCCGACGTTGCCACGCAGCAGCAGCAGGTTGACGATCTCCCGCACGGTGTCGACGCCGTGCTGGTGCTGGCTGACACCGAGGCACCAGCTGATGACGGTCCGGTCGGCGCTGAGGTAGACGTCGGCGGCTCCGCGGATCTCGGCTTCGGTGAGCCCGGACTGCTCGACGAGCTGGTCCCACGGCGTCGCCTCGACCAGCGCGCGGTACTCGTCGAGCCCGGTCGTGTACTCGTCGAGGAAAGCCTGGTCGAGAGCCGTCGGGTCGGTCTCGGACGCCTCGAACACGACCTTCGCCATGCCGCGCACGAGGGCGAGATCGCCACCCGGACGCACCTGGAGGTTCATCGTGCTGGTGGGCGTCGAGTGGAAGGTCGCCATGTCGACGATCTCGTGCGGCACGATCGTGCGGGTGCCGGCGACCTCGCGCAGGGTGTTGACGTGAACGACCTGCGCACCGCGGTCGATCGCCTCTGCGAGGCTCGTGAGCATGCGCGGGGCGTTGGAGGCGGCGTTCACCCCGAGGATGAAGAGCGCGTCGCAGGTCTCCCAGTCCTCGAGATCGGCGGTGCCCTTGGGGGTGGCGAGGGATGCCGTGAGTCCCCGCCCCGAGCCTTCGTGGCACATGTTCGAGCAGTCCGGGAGATTGTTCGTGCCGAGCTCGCGCGCGAAGAGCTGGTAGAGGAATGAGGCCTCGTTGCTCAGGCGGCCCGACGTGTAGAACGCCGCCTGATCGGGGGACTCCAGAACCGTGATCTGCTCGGCGATGAGGCGGAAGGCGTCGTTCCAGGAGATCGGCACGTAGTGGTCGCTGGCGGCGTCGTAGACCATCGGGCCGACGAGGCGGCCGGCGTCTTCGAGCGCGAAATCGGTCCACTGCGACAGCTCGGTCACCGAGTGCTCGGCGAAGAACTCTTTGCCGACGCGCTTGTGCGTCATCTCCCACGTGACGTGCTTGATGCCGTTCTCGCAGATGTCGAGGGCGACGCCCTTGTCGTCGGGCCACGCGCACCCCGGGCAGTCGAAGCCGCTCTTCGGATGATTCATCGTGAACATGGCGCGGGTGCCCGCGATGGGCTGTCGCTGTTCGAGAAGCACCTTGCCGACCGTGAGCGCGGCACCCCACCCGGCGGCGGGATGCTCGTACTCGCCGGTGCTCGACCAATCGCCCGTCACGGCCGGTCCGAGGCCTCCCTGACGCGGCTTCTCGGTCATCAGCCCGAACGATTCACCCATGCTCACCCTCCGTGGATCTCGGTGCCGCGTCGGTGGCATCCACACACCGGGCGGTCTTCGTCAGCGTACGCTCGACGCCCCCGCGACAGAGGGGGTTGTGGGCGCGTCGGTGGAGGGAACCACGATCCGGTCGGCGCGGGAGTACAGGTTCATGCTGCCCCCACGCACGAAGGCGGCGAGGGTGAGCCCGGCGCGATCGGCCAGCTCGATCGCGAGCGAGGACGGTGCCGAGACCGCGGACAGCATCGGGATGCCGGCCATCACGGCCTTCTGCACGAGCTCGAAGCTCACGCGGCCCGACACCTGCAGCACCGTGCCGCGCAGCGGCAGTCGGTCGTGGAGCAGCGCCCACCCGACGACCTTGTCGACCGCGTTGTGACGGCCGACGTCTTCGCGCACGACGAGCATCTCGCCCGTCTCGACGTCGAAAAGGGCCGCGCCGTGCAGCCCGCCGGTCTTGTCGAAGACCTTCTGCTCCTCGCGCAGGCGGTCCGGGAAGGCCGCGACATCCCGCGCATCCACGCGCACCTCGTCGACCGACACGTCGTAGGTCGACACCTTCTCCACCGCCTCGATCGAAGCCGTCCCGCACACACCGCAGGAACTCGTCGTATAGAACGAGCGGGCGATGTCGGGCGAGGGCAGCGCGACCCCGGGAGCGAGCGTCAGGTCGAGCACGTTGTACGTGTTGCCGTCGGCCCCACCGGTGCCCGGCCCGCCGCAGTGGATCGCGCGGGCGAACTGGTCTCCGCGGCTGATGACGCCCTCCGACACGAGGAAGCCGGCCGCCAGCTCGACGTCGTGTCCGGGAGTGCGCATCGTCACGGCCAGTGGCGAACCCGCGACGCGGATCTCGAGCGGTTCCTCGACGGCGACGGCATCCGGTCTCTGACGAGTCACCCCGTCGAGGGTGATGCGGGTGACCCGACGGGAGGCGGTGAGGCGACCCACGTCAGGGCCGCGTCGAGGAGGGGAGGGGGGACATGCGTCGAGCGTACGCTCGCAGCTGCCGGGGTGGGTGACTGTCGAGCGGAGGAGATTCGGCGACGGGAGGACCGCTCGGGGCGCCTCCCTTCCGCGCGCGCCGTCCGGACCGCGCGCGCCGTCCGGACCGCGCGCGCCGTCCCGACCGCGCGCGCCGTCCGGACCCCGCGCGCCATCCCGACCGCGACCCGCGCGCCATCCCGACCGCGACGCCCTGGGAGCGCATCCATCCCCGCGATTCCGGGGAAATCGGCCATCTGCATTCGCGCGCATGCAGATTTCGCGAGATTTTTCCATCCCCGGCGTGACGTTTCCCGGGGTCGGTACGTCTTATCCACGTAGGCCAAAGCGCCCACCCCGGCACCGCCGGGAAGCACACGTGAAAGGCACACCGACATGGCTACCGACGCCCCCACCACCCCCGCCACGCAGAACGTCCCGCAGACGGCGTCGCGCGTGAACCGTCCCCTCAACGCTCGTGGCTCGGAGATCCCGACCGAGGGCAAGACCACGATCGCCGAAGGCGTCGTCGCGAAGGTCGCCGGTATCGCGGCCCGTGAGGTCGCCGGTGTGTACGCTCTGGGCGGCGGCGGAGCCCGTGCGCTCGGCGCCATCCGCGACGCCATCAACGCCACTGACCTGACGCAGGGCGTCAAGGTCGAGGTCGGCGAGACGCAGGCCGCCGCCGACATCACGATCGTCGTCGAGTACGGCGCCCCCATCCAGGAGGTCGCCGACCAGGTTCGCGGTCGTGTGGCCGGCGCGATCAACCGCGTCGTCGGTCTCGAGGTCGTCGAGGTCAACGTCGACGTGAACGACGTCCACATCCCGGGCGACGACAACAACGACGACGACAGCAACGAAAAGCGCGTCCAGTGAGCGCCACCACGAAGGGCGCGCTCATCGGGCTCGTCCTCGCTCTCAGCGCCCTGATCTTCGGCTTCTGGGGATTCATCCTCGTCGCCCTGTTCATGGCCATCGGAATCGTCGTCGCACGCATCACGGCGGGCGAGATCGATTTCGGCAACATCGTCAACGCCTTCAAGGGTCGGAGCACATCGTGACCACCGTCACCGCTTCTCCCGGGGTCGGCAGCCGCACAACGGTTGCCGGCCCCGGCCTCCCCGCGGGCCGCGTGAACGTCGCCGACCGTGTTCTGCAGAAGACGGCCGAGCGCGCCGCGGCCGACATCATCGGGGTGGATGCCAAGAACGTCCACGTCGAGATCGTCTCCGCCCGCGACACCGCCGTGGTGCGGGTCACCACGCCGTTCCCCGTGCCACGCCTCGACGACACCGCCGCGGTCGGCGCGGCCATCCCGGTGCTCGAGGCGGCCCGCACCGCGCAGTCCGCGTTGCGGTCGCGCCTGACGCACCTGTTCGGACGCGACGTGTCCCGGGTCGACCTGACCATCTCGGGCGCCACCGTCCCCCAGCGAAAGCGAGTGCTGTGATGACCGATACCGTGCTCCGCACCGTCGTGCGTCGCGAGACGCACTCCCCGCGCACCGTGGCCATGCTCGTCGTGGTCGTCCTGGCGCTGCTCGTCCTGGCGTACGCCGTGGTCGAGATCGTGCTCGCCCTCCTCGGGCAGCAGCCGCTCCTCGTCTCCCCGGGCGCCGCGCTGAACGCGGTCGTCCAGGCTCCGACCGCGCTCCAACCCGTCGCGTTCATCGTCGGCGGCCTGGTCCTCGCGCTGGTGGGTCTGATCGTGGTGATCCTCGCTCTGAAGCCCGGACGCCTGACCCGCCACGAGATGGCGTGGGGCGAGCGCGCCGTGGTCGTCGACAACGGCGTCGTGGCATCCGCCCTCGCCCAGCACCTGAGCAACGAATCCGGTATCGCGCGCGGCGACATCGTCGTCGGCGTCGCCCACCGCACCGTCGATGTCACGGTGCGCCCCCCTGTCGGCATCCCGGTCGACGAGGTGCAGCTGCGCCGCATCGTCGATGAGGAGATCTCGACCTACAAGCTCTCGCCCGCGGTGCGCACCCACCTGCGTGTGCAGCGCCCCGACACCAAGGAGTCCTGATGAACGCCACGCGCCGCGGTCTGAACCGCTTCGTCCTCTTCCTCGTCGGCGCTGGCTCGAGTCGCTCGGTCGGGAATCCGCCGGGTGGGGTGCCGTCGCCGCCTTCCTCGTGCTGGCGCTCGTGTTCATCGTGATCGCCTCCGCCGCCGTCCGTGGTCGCCGTCAGGCACCTCTCCAGTCCACGGGCAGCGACAGCGCCGAGGGACGCATCACCGTCACCGACGGTTTCGCCGCCGAGGCGCTGAAGAACGCGCTCGCCGAGCGCGACGAGATCCTGTCGTCGCGCATCAGCGCCGGCGAGGTCCAGCGCGAATCGGTGCTGCACGTCGCGGTGACCCCGCGACAGAACACCTCCCCGCGCCAGGTGGCCGAGCACGTCGACACTCTCGTCACCAACCTCGCCGCCCTCACCGGGCAGAACCTGCGCGCCTACATCTCCATCCACTCGGGTCTGCGCGCGAAGCTCGCGCGCGACAACACCCGCGTGCACTGATCCCACGAGGAGACGTCATGACCAGCATCGACACACCCACCCTCGACGCGGCGGCGGAACTCGCGGCCACGGCCGCGGGGACCGTCGACGGCGTGCACGCCCTCGGCAGCCTCCTGGGGCGGGCCTCGGATGCCGTGCGCGAACGCGTCGGCCTCGCGAGCACGGTTCCCGGGGTCAAGATCGACACCGATCGCGCCGATTCGGTGACGGCGACCATCTCGCTCGTCGTGGACTACCCGCACAAGCTGCATGACGTCTCGAGCGCGGTGCGCTCCGCGGTGAAGACGGCGCTCGAGCCTCTCGGCCGCGGCACGATCGACGTGGACGTCGTGGTCACGGGGGTCTTCGGCCCCTTCGACCGTGACGTCATCGACGAGGCGGAGGAGAAGGCGGATTTCGTCGCCGCTCGCGCCCGTGACGCTGCGGACAGCGCGAAGGCCCGCGCCGCGGAGACGGTCGACGACCTGAAGACGAGGAGTCAGGATGCCGCGGCCCGCGCCTCGGCGGCGGTCGACGGCGCGGTGGCGACCTCGAAGGACATCGCAGCCAGCGCCGCAGAGACCGTGGACGCCGCCGTGGCCCGGACGAAGGACGTGGCGGCCGGCGCCGCTGCCGCCGTGGACGAGACGGTGAAGGCGGCGCGGGAGCGTATGGCGGTCGCCGACGCGCAGGCCGACGTCGATGCGGCGGACCGGGTGACCGCGGGTCTCGAGCCCGCGTCCGTCCCCGCGGGTGGGCCCGCCGGCGACCGCGGGGGCGCACCGACCGACCGCGGGGGCGCGCCGACCGCCGACCGCGCTGACGTCAGCGACGTCGTCGCCGAGGCGCTCGAGGACGCGGCGATCGACATCGCGATCGCCGCTGACGAAGTGCGCGGCGACGACAAGACGTCGGCCACCGACAGCGTGCAGTCGGCCGTGGAGGATGAGCGTCTGCGCCCCTGACGGCGAGCGGACCGCTGAAGCGGGAGACTGCAGCACGGCCCCGCTCCGGCGGGGCCTAGCCGTTCCCGGCCCCCGGTCGCGCGTGCGCCCCCGGGGTGGGAGGCGCGAAACTCGTCGCGTTGCCGTGCGCCGCGTGTGCACAACTCCTGAGAACTCGCGCGGGGGCGGCCGCCGTGTCCAGAAAGACGTGGGGTGCGCTGCCTCGCTGATCGATCTCTCAGGAGTTGTGCACGTCCGCGGAGTGCGAAGCCGGAGTCGCGGCCGCCGCGCCGCGCGGACGGCTCGCCGTCGCGGCCTCGTGCGCTTCCGTACGTGCCGACGACCGCTTCATCGCTCGTCGAGCGCGCGCAGGTACCGCCGCGTCATCCACGCCTGCACGGCGCGGCCGAGGGGAGCGCCCAGGCGGGTGAACCACCGGCCCGGGGCCGAGAACGCGGCGATCTCGAACACCACCTCGCCCGAGGGGAGCAGTGAGAGCGTGAAGCGTTCCTCGCCGCGCTCGGGGTGGCCGGGCAGCGTGCCGTACGCGAACCCCGCGCTCGTCGCAGTGCGCTCGGTCCACACGATGAGACACGGGATCCGGAAGCTCAGGATGCCGACCCCCAACCGCATCATCACGCGGTCCCCCTCGCGCAGCGGCGTGTGCGGCATCTCGACTCGCGCCCCCGCCCGGCGCTGCGCTTCTCCCGCCAGGAGGGCGTCGGCTGCTCGCGCGAACACCTCGGAGCCGCGACCGATCACGCGGCGGGCGCGCACGTGGTGGTAGCCGGGAGGCATCTCTCCGGCGGTCGCGCCGACCTCGTCGTAGGTGAGGTGGTCCATGGGGCCACGGTAGCCCGGCGGTGGGGTGGGGCGGCGGGGTTGCGGCGGCGCGGGCGCGGGGTCTCGGCTGTGGCGCAGGGGCGGTGCGGCGGGTTGCGGCGAGGTCGGCGCGGGGTCTCGGCTGTGGCGCGCGGGGTGCGGCGGTGGCCGGGGGTCCCGGCGCGGGGTCGGTGCGGTGGTGCGCGGGGGTGTGGCGGTGGCGAGGGGAGGAGATCTGGGGAGGGAGGGCGTGGGATCGCTCTCGGGTCCTCCGTTCGCCGCATTTCCTCCGCTCTGGACGGTGGCGGGATCGGCGTCGCCGCCGTGCCGGTCGGGGTGAGGGGAGGAGATCTGGGGGAGGGAGGGCGTGGGATCGCTCTCGGATCCTCCGCTCACCGCGTTTCCTCCGCTCGGCGCCGGCGCCGGCGCCGCCGCCGCCGCCGCGCCTGTTTCGCCGCCGCGCCTGTTTCGCCGCCGCGCCTGCGCGAGCCCCGGGCCCGCTCACGCCCCAGGCCCACTCAAGCACCGCCGATGTCGGAAGGGGCTGCGAGGATGACCGCATGATCGAGTTCCGCGACGCGCGACCCGCCGACGTCGACGCGATGGTCGAGGTCCAGAACGCGATCCATCGCGCCGGATTGCGACCCTCGCCGGTCGACGCGGCCCTCGTCGAGGAACGCTATTTCGACGTCGACCACACGATCTCGTGCACCGTCGCCGACCGCGATGGCGTGGTGGTGGGCTTCCAGTCGCTCAAGCGGGCCTGGCCGGGCAATCCCTACGGGGTCGAACCGGGCTGGGGCATCATCGGCACCCACATCCATCCCGACGCCGGCCGCAACGGGATCGGCCGCAGCCTGTTCGCGCGATCCCTCGCCGCCGCCGAGGCCGCGGGACTCCGGCACATCGACGCGACCATCGGCGCCGACAACGCGCCCGGGCTCGCCTACTACGCGGCGATGGGCTTCGTGCCCTACCGCGACGGCGACGGAGCCATCCCGCACCGCTTCGACCTCTGACCCCGGCCTACGCTGAGATCATGTCCCTCACCCGCCGCGGATCGACCGCATGATCGACGTCGCCGAGCACCTCGCCGCGGTCCTCGAGCGGGTCGTGCCGGTCGCCCCCGAGACGCGCGCGGTGGGATCCGCGCTCGGCCGGGTGCTGCGGCATCCTGTTCTCGCGAGAGTCGACGTCCCCGGATTCGACAGCTCCGCGATGGACGGCTTCGCGGTGCGCGAGCTCGGCGCCCTCCCTGCGACGCTGCGGGTGGTCGCGGATCTCCCGGCGGGAACCGATCTCGATCCGAGGATGGATGCCGGCGAAGCCGCACGCATCATGACGGGCGCGCCCGTGCCGACCGACGCCACCGCGGTGGTCCCGTTCGAAGACACCGAGCGGGGGCTCTCGGGGGGCCTCGGAGACGTCACCGTGCTCGCCGCTCCGCGCGGGCCGGGAGCCCATATCCGCCGCCGCGGCTCGGACGTGCGGGAGGGGGAGCTCGTCGTCGCGGCAGGCGTTCGGCTGACCGCCGCGCGCCTCGGTGCGATCGCGGCGGCGGGTGTCGGAACGGTGTCGGTGTCGCGCGCGCCGCGCGTGGCCGTCGTGTCGACGGGCTCGGAGTTGCAGCCCGCCGGCGAGCCGCTCCGCCGCGGGCAGATCCCCGAGTCGAACAGCGTGCTCCTCGCCGGCCTGGCGGAGGAATCCGGAGCCGAGGTCGTGCTGCGCACGAGCGTCGGCGACGAGGGCGACGGACCGCGCGAGGCGATCGCCGCCGCCGAAGCCGCCGGAGCCGACATCGTCGTGTTCTCGGGAGGGGTGAGCGCGGGCGCCTACGAGGTCGTGAAGAACACGCTCGGCGACCTCATGCGCTTCGACCGGGTGCGGATGCAGCCGGGAAAGCCCCAGGGGTTCGGGCGCACCCCCGCGGGCACCCTCCTGTTCGGCCTGCCCGGCAACCCCGTGAGCGCCGCGGTGTCGTTCGAGCTGTTCGTGCGACCGGCGCTCCGCGCTCTCGAGGGCGACGCCGACCTCGGCCGAGAGACGCTGCGCGTCGCGCTCGCCGCCGGACGTCGCGCCCGCCCCGAGCGCGTGCAGTACGTGCCGGTGCACCTCGACGCCGTTCGACGCGGTGCAAGCCCGCGGCGCGAGGACGATCGTGGTCGTCGGCCCGAGACTCGACGACGACCTCGCCGTCACCTGGGTGCGCGAGGATCCGCCCTTCGGTGGTCCCGTCGCCGCTCTCATCGCCGCCCTCCCGCACGTGGATGCCGAGGAGGTCCTCGTCCTCGCCTGCGATCTGCCGACCGCGGTTCCCGCGATCGCCGCGCTGCCCGACCCGCTCGAATCCGAGACCGACGGGGCGTGTCTCGACGACGGCCGGCGCCAGTGGCTCATCGGCCGGTACCGGTCCGCGGCGCTGCGCGCAGCGGCATCCGTTCTCCCCGACGGCGGACGGGATGCCTCGATGCGCGCCCTCCTCGGGGCGCTCCGCATCGCACCGATCGGCGTCGAGCCGGCCCTGACGCGCGACGTCGACACGTGGGACGATCTTCGAGCAGCCCGAGGAGGAGCCATGACCGAGTCCCGCACCCTGCCGCCCGAGGCCCTGAACGACTGGAGCGCCGCTCTCGCCGAGCGCTTCGGCCTGGCCGAGGGCGACATCCCCGTCTCGCTGATCCTCGATCTCGCGCGCGACGTCGCGAACGGGGTCGCACGCCCGGCGGCCCCGCTGAGCGCGTTCGTCGCGGGTCTCGTCGCCGGCCGCGCGGGTGGTTCGCCCGCCGACACCGAGGCCGCGGTCGCCGCGGTCGTCGAGATGGCCCGCGGGTGGGAGAACCGCTGACCCGCTAGCCGCGGCCGATCACCTCGATCGCGAGGCCCCCGGATACGGCCTCCAGTCGCGCGTCGTTGGTCCAGAACGACGTGCAGCCGGCCTGCCGCGCAATCCCCAGATGAAGGGCATCGGCCGTTCGGAGGCGTCGATGGCGGGCGCGGAGCAGCGCCGCGTCAAGGTAGGCGTCCGGCTCCGCGGGCAACAGCTCGAACGCGTCGAAGGCGCTCCACATGCGCAGCTGCGCCTCTGCATCCCCGTCCCTCATCGGCTTGACGAGAGCCTCGAGGACCGCGAGGGGGCTCGTCGCGACCGGAGTCACTGCGGTGGCGAGCGCGTCACGCACCCGGTCGCCGATGGCGTCATCGCGTTCCACGGCGTAGATGACCAGGCAGCTGTCGACGTAGATCACGCCCCGGCGGCCCGGTTCTCCGCGATGATCGCCTCGATCTCGTCGGCCGGCCGAGCCCGCTCGGGCGTGAGCGGGTGCTCCTGAAGCCACTTCGCGAAGGCGTTCCGCGGACGCCGAGGCGCGTCATCGACCGGCACCAGTCGCGCGACCGGCACGCCACGACGCGCGATCGTCACCTCGACCCCTGACTCGGCGTCGGCGATCAGCTTCGACAGGTTGTTCCGCGCTTCGAGGACGTTGTACATCATGGCGGCAAACTAGCCAGGCATATGGCTAGGTCGAGGCGTGCCGGTGCCGATTTCACCTCTCGGTCCCGTCACGTTCGCCCGAACGGCGCGCCTCACCGACCCACGTACTCGCCCCGCGGTCGCAGGCGCAGGGGCTGCTCGGCATACTCCGCGCCGATGTGCGCGATCCAGCCCGCGAGCCGCCCCACGACGAAGATCGTGCTCGCGGCGTCGTCGGGGAGTCGGGCTCCGGATGCCAGTGCGGCCAGCGCGAGATCGACGTTCGGCCGCAGGCGCGTGCGGTCGGCGACGACGTCGCTGAGGCGGCGCACGGCATCCATCGTCGACTCGCCGTCGGGAAGACGCGCGACGAACGAGAACAGGGCGTCGGCGCGGTCGTCGATCCCCGGATAGAGGGGGTGCCCGAAGCCCGGGATGCCGTTGCCGTCCTGCAGCGCCTCGGTCAGTGCCCGTTCGGGTTCGAGGCCCCGCCGCACGCGCGCGAACAGCCGCGCGGTCCGCGCCGCCGCCGAGATGTGCAGCGGGGAGTCGGCCGCGCCGAGCGCGGCGCTCACCGCCGCGTACCCGTCGGCCCGCGCCGACGCGGCCACGCGGGCGGCGAAGGTCGACACCGCCAGGTCGTGGTCGATGAGCAGGATCAGGGCGGCGTTGACCGCGGCGACGGTGGCGTCGTCGACGGGCGCGCGCCAGGCGCTCACGAGCGAGCGGGCGATGTCGCCTCCGGGATCGCCGCCGAGCGCGACGGGCAGGCCCGCGACGAGCGTCCACCCGATGCGGTGCAGCGTCGCGGGAGAGGCATCGTGGCGCAGGGGATCGTCGGCGGCGAAACCGGTGAGGGCTGCGCGGAGCCGGTCCATGGCGCCCGCGTGCGGGGGGAGCGCCGCGACCATCTCGCGCGCGCTGCCGATCGCGGGGTCGGGGGCGTCCCCGCGCTCGGCTCCCCAGAGCCACTCCACGATCTCGGCGAACGGCCGGTCGGTGAGATCGCGGGCGCGGCGGCCGCGGTAGAGCAGCTCGCCGTCTTCGATGTCGGCGATGTCGGTGTGCACGACGGCGAGCGGCATCCCGGTCGTCGGGTGCGCGGCGGGGGGTGCCGCGCGACGGCGCGCCCCGGCGAACGCTTCGACCTCGAGCGCGTCGAACGTCGAGCCGTTCGCGTCGCGCTCGCGGCGGAGCAGACCGCGCGAGACGTACGCGTACACGGTCTGCGGCTTCACGCCGAGACGAGCGGCGACCTGGGCGGCCGTGAGGCGAGGGAGGGGGGTTGCCATATTGATCCGATCAACGTTGACGCTGTCGCCGTCATGTTCGCACACTGAGCGCATGAGCGACCTGATCGATGTGCCCCGCGGACTGAACGGCGTCGTCGCCGCCGAGACCGCCATCAGCGACGTCAACGGCGAAGCCGGCTTCTACCACTACCGCGGTCGCTCGGCGACCGACCTGGCCCGTGAGCGATCGTTCGAGGACGTCTGGCATCTGCTCGTCGTGGGAGAGCTCCCCGATGCCGACGCTGCCCGGGCTTTCGCCGCGCGCATCGAAGAGACCCGTTCCGACCCGCGGATGCCGGAACTCCTCGCCGCGGTGCCGCACCACACCGAGCAGCCCCTCGCGCGCCTCCGCGCGACGTGGACGCTCGCGGCATCCGTTCGTCGTTCGGGGGCGCTGTACGACCTCGGCGAGGAGGAGCGGCTCGACGAGGCGATCGCCTTCGCCGCGATGGCACCGGCCGTCCTCGCGGGCGGCGGCTCTGCCAGCGGCGGCGGAGTGGTCGCCGACTACCTCGAACGGGTCACGGGGACGGTGCCCGACGCGGCGCACGAGCGCGCCCTGACGGCCTACCTCATCGCGGCCATGGACCACGGCTTCAACGCCTCGACGTTCACGGCCCGGGTCGTCGCGTCGACGGGTGCCGACATGGCATCCTGTCTCACCGGTGCCGTCGGCGCGCTGTCCGGGCCGCTGCACGGGGGAGCGCCCGCGCGGGCGCTCGACAGCCTCGATCGCGCGGGGGCCGACCCGGCGGGCTGGATCGCCGCAGAGCTCTCCGCGGGACGCCGGCTGATGGGATTCGGGCACGCGGTGTACCGGACGGCCGATCCGCGGTCCGAGCTGCTGCGCGAGGTCGCGCGCGGCCTGGGCGGAGACCGGGTCGCGCAGGCGCTGGCCTTCCAGGAGGAGGCGGAGCGGCAGTTGGCGCAGTACCGCCCCGACCGTCCCCTGCACGCGAACGTCGAGTTCTACGCCGCCGTCGTCATGGAGCAGTGCGGGATCCCGCGGCACCTGTTCACTCCGACCTTCGCGCTCGCGCGCACGGTGGGCTGGACGGCGCACGTGCTCGAGCAGGCTCGCGACCCGAAGATCATCCGGCCCTCGGCGCGGTACGTGGGGCCCCCGCCGGTGGACCGGGCGACGGTCTGAGCGGACTCATCGCGTTCTCTGGTCGAACTCCTCAGTGCACGTTGCGCGGCGGGGCCGAGTTGTTCCCGGAGTCGTCACCTCGGGGTGGGACCGTCACGTCCGGCGCGCCCGCGGGCGTCGCCGGCCACCCGACCCCCACCCCTGAGGACGACCGTGAACTCCCGCCCCCGCCGCGCGCCATCCGCGCGCCTGCTCTCCGCCGCTCTCGTCGCCACCGCGACGCTCGGCACGCTCGGCTTCGGCGCCACCGCCGCGCACGCCGCCACCGACCCCACGCTGCAGCCCGCCCTCAGCACGCAGGATCACGCGATCACCGACGTTCCGGGCCTCGTGAACGCCCGCGAGCTCGGCTCGTTCACCGGCGCGGCGGGGCAGACCGTCAACGCCTCGCGCCTGCTGCGCACGGAATCGCTCGACAAGCTCACCCCCGCCGGTGCGCAGACCCTCGCGGACACGTACCACGTCGACCTCGTCATCGACCTCCGCACCCCCGCCCAGGTCGCGGCGAAGCCCGACGTCGCGATCCCCGGAGCGCAGAACGTGAACATCTCGATGTTCGGCAGCGACGGCAACTACAGCGACGACACCGTGATGTACCACGACCTCGCCGACAAGGGGTACGAGAGCCCGTCCTCGCCCGGCGTCATGATCAGCGCCTACGCGCAGATCCTCCGGCTGCTCTCGACGCACACCTCGGGCACCGTACTCCTCCACTGCTCGCACGGCATGGACCGCACCGGCACCGTGATGGACCTGCTCTATCGGATCCTCGGTGTGAGCAGCTCCGACATCCTCCATGACTACCTGCTGTCGAACACGCAGCTCGGGGTCACCTGGGCGACGCCCGACCTGCTGCAGGGGACTTTCGAGGGCGACGTCACGAAGAAGTACGGCGGCCTCGACGCCTACATCGCGAAGACCATCGGGGTGACCACCGACGAGGCGGTCGCTCTCCGCGCGCGCTTCCTCGTCTCGAACGACGCCACCGCGTCGGCGATCCGCGTCGGGGGAGTCGACGTGCCCCTCGACGCCGCCGCCTCCGGGGGCGCGACCGTGACGGCGCCGATCGCCGGGCTCGCGGCATCCGACGTCCAGGTGACCACCTCGAACGCCGCAGCCTCCTCGGCGGTCACCGTCTCGGGCCGGACCGCAACGATCACCATCACCGCCCAGGACGGCACGACGACGAAGACCTACACGGTCTCCGTGGCCGCCCCGGCGCTCACCCTCGACGCGGGAACCGATCTCTTGGCCGGCTCGACCGTGCATCTCCGCGGGGCGGGCTTCCCCTCCGGGGCGTCCTACGACGTCGTCGTGCACTCGACGCCGACGATCATCGGCCGCGTCACCGCCGCGGCCGACGGTTCGATCTCCGCCGACGTCGCCCTCCCCGCCTCGCTCGCCACCGGCGCGCACACGCTGTTCCTGGCCGACCCGCAGGGCAACGCCGTCAGCGCGGAGCTGTCGATCACGGTCGGTGCGGCGACCGTCGGCACGAACGCGGCGGCCGGCCCCTCGGTCGCGACCGGCGGAACGCGGATCGCGCAGCCCACGCCGTGGCCGGGGATCGCGCTCGGTGCCCTCGGGGCGATGCTGCTGGCATCGATCGTCGTCGTGCGCGTCGCCCGGGCACGTCGGGTCCGCTGAATGACGATCCTGCGGCGGTGGCGGCGGGGGGACATCCTCGCCGCCACCGCGGTGGTCGTGGCGCTGGGGCTGATCGCCGCGGGCGTCATCGTGGCGCAGACGCCCGGGATGCCGTCCGTCGAGACCGAGGTCGCCACGGCGCCGCACGACCTGGCGGGGAACCCCGTGCAGCTCGACGGTCCGACGCCCGCGCCGAGCGCGTCCGCGACGCCGGACGGCGTCGGGCGCGTCTCAGCACCGTCCGTGGGGCTCGACGTCCCCCTCGGGGCGGTGAACGTGGTGGATGACGTGCTGGAACCGCCCGGATTCACCTCGGCGTACTGGGTGCGCAATCTGGGCGTCGCGCCCGCGGACGCGGCATCCGGGACCGTCTTCGTCGTGATGCACTCGCTGCGGGGCGGCGGGGTCGGGCCGGGCAATGCGCTCATCGACGTGGACCGGGCGCGTGCGCGGATCGCGATCGGGGCCGACATCACCGTCGCGGGGGTGGCCTACCGCGTCGACCGTACCGAGGCGCTGGACAAGACCGCCATCGGGGGCGACGCCGACGTGTGGGCGGACACCCCCGGCCGTCTCGTCGTCATCACCTGCCTGCAGCGGCCGGACGGGAAGCCGTCGACCGAGAACATGGTGGTGGAGGCGTCGCGCGTGGCGTGAGGCGGGTGCCCGAGCAGCCGTTCGGTCGCGCGGCGTCTCGACCGCCGGAGGTCATCAGGACAATGCCGCCTGCGACAGTTCCCCGGCCAATCCGAGCAGAAGCAGGATCGTCACGAGGCCCGAGGCCAGCAGGAGACCGGGATGTGCGAGACCGACGATGACACGGCGTGTCCGCGGCAGTTCCGCGAGCAGGGAATCGGGGATGCGGTGACGAGAGGGAATGGCCGCCCAGCCCCGCAGCCGCGCCAGGTAGCTCACGCACCGCAGGATCAATGCCGCCCACAGGACGACCACGACGAAAGGAAGGATGAACGCGAAGATGTCCCACGCCTCGTCCCAGGCGCCTGCCGGGTCGGTTCCGGCATCGGCCGCGAGCTGCACAGCCACCGCCGCTCCGAGCACCACCGAGCCCATCCACAGCACGATCGCGCTCATGAGACCGAGGAACCGCGAGAAGAAGTGCCCGAGGACCGATTCCTCGTACTCGAGGTGCGACCGGGGAGTCTGGGAGAGCACGAGCAGGGCCGCGAGCAGCGCCGGAGCGGCGGCGATCAGGGACAGCGGGACGCGCACGGCGTGCGGGGCACGCATCACGTCCAGGACGATCAGGACGATCGCGAGTGCGCCGAACCAGATCCATCCGCTGGCGGTCGGATGGTTCGTGACGAACTCGGGATGAACGGGCTCGAGGCGGCGTCCCGACCGTTCGAGGAGCCGCTGACCGCGTACGCCGGGACCGGATGCCATCAGCGCTGCCTCCTCTATGTGCACGCCGGTGCACGTTCCGCCGCCAGCCACAGTACCTCGGGAGGGGCGACCATCTTGCCGCAGTTTCTCGCCGCGCCCACGACCGGTTTCATGCGGGATGCGGGAGCGGCGGTCGGCGGTCGGCTCGACGCGGAGGGGCGACTACTCGAACACCACCGTCCACGACACTGCGCGCGGCCACAGCGCGTAACGCGGGAGCACGTCGGGGCCGCACGCGCGCGAGCCGAGTCCGTGCTGTGCGGCGTCGAGGTACAGCCAGAGACCCCGCGAGGGTGGGAGCTCGTGCGCGTGGGCGATGCCCGTGCGCTCCTGGGCGGTGTGACGGTCGAGCTGGAAGCCGGGCAGACCCGTCGAGCCCGACGCCACCGCACGCAGGTGGAGCGGGCCGAGGTCGAGGGCCCGCAGACCCGGGCGGTGGCCGGTCTCTTGCGGGCGGCCGTAGGCGACGCCGAGGTCGTCGACGGAGGCGTCGAAGCGGCCGACGTACGCGGCCTCGGCGCTGTCGGCGTACGACTCGGCCGGGCCGGTGCCGAACCAGTGCGCCCGCTCCTCGGCGAGGCCCGGCGGCAGCCCGAATCGCGCGCCGACGCGCGGCCACGTGCAGTCCCAGGGACCGAAGGGCCGGATGTCGGTGTGGAGCCGAAGCCCGTCGCCGTCGAGTCGCCACGAGAACGTGGTTTCTATGCCCTGTGCACTGTGGGCGGCCATCGACCGTACCCGCTGCACCAGTCCCTGCTCGGTGTGCTCGACCGACAGCACGCGGTGCTGCAGCCGGTCCAGGCCGCGCTCGAGCCAACGGACCGCGGATGCCGGTGTGTCCTCGTCGCCGCGACCGTGGGTCAGGGCCGGGTCGGCGGTCTCGTATGAGCCCTGCCCGTCGAGTTGGTCGTTCTCGGTCGGCGCGCGCCAGAGCTCGGGCAGCGGCCCCGAGACCTCGAGGCCGCGCCAGCGGACGAGCCCGCCGCGGCGGTCGAAGACCGCGTCGCCGAGCGCGTCGTCGCGCCAGCCGCCGGTTGCCGCGCGCGCGGGGCGCGGGACAGCGGCGTGCAGCTGCGCCTGGCCGCGTGAGACGACGTGCCCCGCAGGGGCCCAGGCGGACTCCTCGCGCAGAGCGACCTCGAGGGTCACCCATCGTTCGGTGGCGGCATCCGGAACCTCGGGCAGGTCGACCACGCCCTCGGCTCCCGGAGCGAGGGCCGGCAGGTCGAGGGTTCCCGAAGCGACGCGGATGCCGTCGTCCTCGAGGCGCCAGCGCAGCTCGAGGTGAGCGGTGCCGAGCGTGTGCTGTCGGTTACGCACGCGCCACGAGCGCTCGCCGAGGTGCTCAAGGGTCACGGGTGCCCAGACCGCGGCGAGCTCCCCGAGACCGGGCGAGGGGGTCCCGTCCGACAGCACGAGCCCGTCCATGAGGTAGACGCCGTCGTGCACGGGCTCGCCGAAGTCGCCGCCGTAGGCGAAGAACTCGGTGCCGTCGTCGGCGCGGGCGCGGATGCCGTGATCCCGCCATTCCCAGACGAAACCGCCGTGCAGGCGCGGGTACGTCTCGACCATGCGCTCGTAATCGGCGAGAGAGCCCGGGCCGTTGCCCATCGCGTGCGCGAACTCGCACAGGACGAAGGGCTTCGCCCGCTGCCGCGCTCCTTCGGCGGGCCCGATCTCGTGGACGGGCATCGTCTGCTCGCCGCAGACCGAGGCGATCTCCTCGAGCGTCGGGTACATGCGCGAGTACACGTCCGTGTACGCCCCGCCGTAGTCGCCCTCGTAGTGGATCGGGCGGGAGTCGTCGCGCTCGCGGATCCACCCGGCCATCTCGGCGAGGTTGCGTCCGGTGCCCGACTCGTTGCCGAGCGACCACATCACCACGCTCGCATGGTTCTTGTCGCGTTCGACCGTGCGGCGGGCGCGGTCGAGGCACGCGGCGCGCCACGCGGGGTCGTCGGCGGGGTTCCCGGTCCACTCGACGTCCCAGAACCCGTGCGTCTCGAGATCGCACTCGAGCACGACCCAGAACCCCAGTTCGTCGGCGAGCTCGAGGACGCGCGGGTGCGGGGGCTGATGCGCGGTGCGGATGGCGGTGATGTTGTGCCGGCGCATGAGCGCGAGCTCGCCGCGCACGTAGTCCTCGTCGAAGACGCGGCCGCGGTCGGGGTCGGTCTCGTGGCGGTTCACCCCGCGAAAGATCAGGGGTCTCCCATCGGCGAGCAGACGGTCGCCGATGACCTCGATGCGGCGGAAGCCGACGCGCAGGCGCACAGTCTCGGCATCCGTCGACACCTCCACGTCGTACAGACGGGGCGTCTCGGCCGTCCACGCCTCGACCGTGTCGATCGTCAGTGGGACCACCTCCGACGGCGCCGTCCAGGTCTGGTCGATGCCGAGCTCGGGCACCCGCACCGAGACGGGCCAGCCGCCGAGGGGACGCACGTCGAGCGTGCCCGCGCCCGTCTCGGGGTCGCGGTCGCCGCGGACGAAGACGTCGTCGAGGCCGTTCGCGGGGCGCCCCTGCAGCGAGACGCTGCGGAAGATTCCGGGCAGCCACCACTGGTCCTGGTCCTCGAGGTAGCTGGCGGCCGACCACTGGTGCACGCGCACGGCGAGCACGTTCTCGCCGTCGACGAGGTGGCCGGTGACGTCGAACTCGGTCATCAGTCGGCTGCCGGTGAACCAGCCGATCTCGGTGCCGTTCAGCCACACGGTCGCGAGCGATTCCACGCCCTCGAAGCGCAGGAGCGTGCGCCCGCCGGGGCAGAACGAGGGATGCCACTCGAACACGCGCCGGTGATCGCCCGTCGGGTTGGCGTCGGGCACGTGCGGCGGGTCCAGGGGGAACGGGTATCGGATGTTCGTGTACGTAGGGTGCCCGTGGCCGTGCAGGCTCCAATGCGAGGGGACGGGGATGCGGTCCCACGCCGACACGTCGGCGCCGACGGTCGCGAACGGGGGCGGTCCGTCGACGTCGTCGCCGGGATCGGCGTCGTGCAGGCGGAACGCCCACTCGCCGTCGAGGCTCTGCGCGGGCGCGTCGGACCGGAGCCAAGCGCGCGGGGGCAGGCGGGTGTCGGATCCGGGTGCGGAGTCGCCGAGGTGCGTCATCGGTCCTCTCGGAGGGCGTCGAGGTCGGCTACGACGGTGACGTCGCGATGCCGCTGCAGGAAGGAGGCGGGATTGTCGGCCGTCACGGGGCCGAGAAGAGCAGAGCGGAGGGCGGCTGCCTTCGCGGCACCGGAGGCGACGAGAACGATCCGGCGGGCCGAGAGGATCGTCGCCACGCCCTGCGTCATCGCGCGCGCGGGCACGAGGGAGAGGTCACCGTCGAAATGCTCGGCATTGGCCCGGCGGGTGCTCTCGTCGAGCTCGACGACGCGCGTGCGGGTCTCGGCATCCGATCCCGGTTCGTTGAAGCCGATGTGGCCGTTGCGCCCGATGCCCACGATCTGCAGGTCGACCCCGCCGGCTTCGACGATCGAGCGCTCGTACGCCTCGGCGTCGGCGGGCGAGGAGCCGCTCGGCACCCGCACACGGTCGTTCGGGATGCCGAGGGGCTCGGCGATCACCGCCCGCACGTACGCCGCGTAGGAGCGGGGGTCGTCGGCATCGAGTCCGACGTACTCGTCGAGCGCGAACAGGCGCAGACGCTCGGTCGAGAGACCCTCGTCGCGTCGGCGGATCAGGGCGGTGTAGAGCGCGAGCGGGGAGGAGCCGGTGGCCACGCCCAGCACGCCATCGGGCGCAACGGTTGCGACGACGTCGGCAGCCACCTCGCCGATCTCGTCGGTCGCGCACGCGAGGACGCGCGTGGTCGGGGAGACGGGGACGAGGGGTGCGTCGAGGGTGGTCCCACTCACTTGATGGCACCCTTGGCGATGTCGCCGATGAACTGGCGCGCGCCGATGAGGAACACGATGAGCAGCGGCAGCACGGCCAGCAGGGCACCCGCCATGACCATGCCGTAGTCCTGACCGAAGGCCGTGTTGAGCTGGGCCATCGCGACCTGGAGGGTCACCTGGTTGGGGTTGGTCATCACGACCAGCGGCCAGAGGTAGTCGTTCCACGCGGCGATGAAGGTGAAGATGCCGAGGAAGCCGAGACCCGGTCGGATGAGCGGCAGGCACACCGTGAACCACTGGCGGAAGAAGCCCGCGCCGTCGAGCACCGAGGCATCCATCAGCTCGTCCGGGATCGACGAGATCATGTACTGCCGCAACCAGAAGATGCCGAAGGCGTTGGCCGCGGCGGGCACGATGAGGGCCTGCAGGTGACCGACCCAGCCGAGGTTGACCATGGTGATGAACTGCGGGATGACCGAGAGCTGCATCGGCAGCATGAAGGTGACGAGGGTGATCGTGAAGAGCGTTCGGCGCAGGGGGAACTCGAACTTCGCGAAGGCGAAGGCGGCGAGCGAGTCGAACACCAGCACGAGGAAGGTCACGCTGCACGCGACGATGACCGTGTTCATCAGCGAGCCGGCGAAGTCGATGCGCGAGAACACCGCGTTGTGTAGATGTCACTCGTCGAGTTGCTGGCCATGACGACCAGCCAGTACAGCGGAAAGAGCGAGATGACCGCACCGAGGGTGAGCACTCCGTAGAGCAGAGCGCGGCCGGGGGTGGCCTTGCGGCGTCGGCGGGGGACCCCTGCCGTCGTGATGCGCTCGGTGACCGTGGCGGGCGGGGGAGAGGTGACGGTCATGCGCGGGCCTTCTCTTCCTTCTTGCCGGCGGTGAACCGCCAGCTGATGATGGTGAAGATCACGACGATGAGGAACACGCCCCACGCGATCGCGGCGCCGTAGCCGAAGCGGTTGTAGCTGAAGGCCTGCTGGTAGAAGTACAGGACCATTGTCAGGCCGCCCTGGCCCGCGCCGCCGCTGTTGGGGTTCGTCGTGCTCGAGCTCGCCGTGAGCACCTGCGCCTCGGTGAAGCTCTGCATTCCCGTGACCGTCGAGACGACGAGGACGAAGATGATCGTCGGGCGCAGCAGCGGCAGCGTGATCGAGAAGAAGCTGCGGATGGGGCCGGCGCCGTCGAGCTTCGCGGCCTCGTAGACCTCGCCGCCGATCGACTGCATGCCGGCGAGGAAGATGATCGCGTTGTACCCGGTCCACTGGTATGTGATGAGGATCGAGATCGTGAGCTGGATGCCGAAGGGCGTCGACAGCCACTGCACTCCGGGCAGCCCCAGGGCGTGCAGGAAGGAGTTGGCGAGGCCGAAGTTCTCGCCGAAGATCGAGCCGAACAGCACCGCCATCGCCACGACCGAGGTGATGTTCGGCACGAAGTAGGCGATGCGGAAGGCCGTGCTGAAGCGCACGGCGTTGTTCAGCATCGCGGCGACCGCGATCGCGATCGCGAGCATCGGGAACGTCGACAGCGCGAAGATCACGAAGGTGTTGCGCACCGACAGCCAGAACGTGGGGTCGGAGAAGAGACGCGTGTAGTTGTCGACGCCGGTCCACTGCGCCGTGCCCAGCCCGTTCCAGTCCTGGAACGACAGGACCAGCGAGTACAGGGTCGGGAAGAGGCCGAAACCGAGGAAGAGGAGGAAGAACGGCGCGACCGCGACGTACATCGGCCAATGCCGGATCAGGCCCCGGCCCCGGGGGCGCGCGCTGGGGCGCACCCCCGAAGCCGTCATGACGCGTGTGGCGGATGTCACTTAGAGCGCTCCCACACCTGCTGGGCGGCAGCGAGGGCGTCGTTCCAGGCCTGCTGCGGGTCCTTGCCCTGCGACTGCACGTTGGCGAGCTCCGTGATGAAGGGGGCCTGGAGCTCGTTGTCGATCGGGCTGGTGTAGCTGATCGGCATGTTCTCGGATGCCGTCTTGAACACGTCCGTGGTCACCTGGCCGCCGAAGAACGCGTCGGGCTGCTGCAGGGCGGGCTCGCTGAGCGCGGCGGTCGACGAGGGGAAGTTGCCGACCTCGGTGTACGTCGTCGCCTGGTTCCCGGCATCCAGGAGGTAGTTGACGATCTTGATCGCTTCGTCCTTGTTGCCGGTGGCCGCGGGGATCGTGAGGAACGATCCGCCGATGTTGGCGGGACCGCCCGGCATCGCGGTGACGTTCCATTTGCCCGAGGTGTCGGGGGCGTTGCTCTTCAGGTCGCCCTGATACCAGGCGGCGCCCAGGAGGGTCGGGAGCGTGCCGTTGTTGACGGCGGCGGCCCAGTCGGGGCTGCCGTCCTGGATGCCGGCGACGAGGCCGCGCTGGTTCGCCTCGATCGCGGTGTCCCACGCCTTCTTGACCTGGGCGCTGTCGCCGAGGAACTCGCCGTCCTTCGACACCATCTTCGTCTCACCCTGGCCCATGACCTTGGTGAAGACGTCTTCGAGCGACACCTCGAGGTACGCGCCGGTGGCGGCCTTGAGCTTCTCGCCGAAAGCGAAGTAGTCGTCCCACGTCTTGGTGGCGGCGGCGACGGCGGCCGGATCGGTGGGAAGTCCCGCGGCGGCCAGAACGTCGGTGCGGTAGTAGAGGGCCGTCGGGCCGATGTCGGTGGGGAGTCCGATCAGCTTGCCGTCGGGGGTGGTGGCCTCGGCGAGCTTCCAGTCGGGGAAGTCGGAGAGCTTGTCGTCGATGCCGAGGGTCTTGAGGTCGGTGAAGAGGTCGGCCTGCTGCAGGAAGTAGGGCATGTCCTCGCCCTTGACCCCGGTGATGGTGGGGATGCCGCTGCGGCCGGTGAAGACGGTGACGAGCTTCTGCTTGACGTCGTCGCCGATCGTGGTGACCTCGATCTTGTCATCGGGGAACTGGCTCTTGGCCGAGTCCAACACGCTCTCGCCGAGGCCGCCGGACCAGGTCCAGAGCGTGACGGGGCCGTCGGACGAGCCGCCGGAGCCGCTGGAGCAGGCCGAGAGGGATGCAGCAGCGGCGACCGCGACGGCGACGGTGCCGATCGCGCGTCGGTGACGCGAGGTGAGGGTCATCATGGGTGGTTCACTCCTTGATTCGGGTGCGGTGCGAGGAAGAGGTGGGGCAGGATGCCGCGGGCGCGGCGAACGGCGAAGCGCTGTCGTGCAGCGCGTCGCGGAGGAAGGCGAACCGGGTCGGGTCGGCGGCCGCCGGGTGGGCGTCGAGCCAGGGGAGCAGCTCGTCGAGACGGGGAGCGGCGGCGGCACCGCCGGGGCGCGACACGGTGATGGCCGCGACGAGGGTGGCGAACTCGATCCGCTCGCGCAGCGACCAGTCCGTGAGTTCGGCGGCGGCGAGGGCGCCGCCGAACACGTCGCCGGCGCCCGTGGCATCCACGAAATCGATGACGACGGCGTCGACCTCGACCTCCTCGCCCGCGGCGGAGTCGACGGCGACGGCACCGTGGCTGCCGCGGGTGACGACGGCGAGGGGGACACGCGCGGCGAGGGCGCGGGCGGCGGAGCGGGCATCGCCGGTGCGCGTGTAGGCGCGCGCCTCGGCCTCGTTGGGGAGGAAGGCATGGCATCCCTCCAGCACGTCGAGGGCGGTGGCGTCCCACTGCTCGTCGGCGTCCCAGCCGACGTCGGCGAAGACCTTCGTGCCGTGAGCGGCGCGTTCGCGGATCCACGGCGAGACCGAGTCGTCGAGGTGGAGGGCGGCGACCGGGGTGACGGGAGCCTCCCGAAGGAGGGATGCCAGGGGAGCGGCGGGTCGGCCTCCGGTGACGAGGGCGCGATCGCCGTCGTAGGTGATCGCGGCGGTGACCGGCAGGCCCCAGTCGGAGCGCTCGCGGATGCCGTCGATGATGCCCTCATCGGCCAATCGGTCGCGGATGAGCCGGGAAAGCGGGTCGGAACCCGCGTCGGCGACCAGGGCGGTGGGGACGCCGAGACGTGCGGCCGCGATCGCGTAGTTGGCGATGCCGCCCGGACCCCAGCCGAACGCGGGGGTCCAGTGTTCCTCGCCGAGGCGCGGGGCGCCGTCGAGGTCGGCGAAGACCAGATCGAGGAAGAGCTGCCCGGCTGTCAGAAGGCGGGGCGTGGGACCGGATGCAACTGTCATCGGCCCCTCCTCTCTTCGGTGACGACCGGGGCGTTTCACCGTTTATAGCATTCGTCGCTCAGGAACGCGCAAACTTTTGCGTGTAAATATTTTGTTACTGAGCGATTTTGAGCGATAAGGTGATCGCATCATGAAAGACGTCAGAGACCGCGAGATCCTCCAGCACCTCCGCTCCGCCCGCGCGGCGACGGTGGCGGAGCTCGCCGAGGCCACCGGTTCGAGCATCGCTACGATCCGTCGCGATCTGCAGCGCCTCGACGACGCGGGACTCCTGCGCCGCACGCACGGCGGCGCCGTGATGGGGGAGGGCGACGCGCCCTTCGCCACGGTCGAGCCCGTCAACCGCGACGGCAAGGAGCGCATCGCGCGCGCCGCGGCCGAGACGATCCGCGACGGACAGGCCGTCATCCTCGACGTCGGCACGACCACGTTGCAGCTCGCGCGGCTCTTGCGGGGGCGGTCGGTCACCGTCATCACGAACAACCTCGCGATCTACGACGTGCTGCGTGACGAGCGCGAGACGCATCTCGTGCTCCTCCCCGGCGACTACGACCCGGTGTACCGCAGCGTGGCCGGTCACCTGACCACCGAATCGTTGCGCCTGATCCGCGCCGACCACGCCTACCTCGGCGTGAGCGGCATGTCGCCTGAGGGCGACCTCCGTGACACCACGCTCGCGCAGGTGCCGATCAAGCAGGCGATGCTCGCCGCGTGCGACGCGGCGACCGTGCTCGCGGACCACAGCAAGTTCCCCGGCAGCGGTGCCGGGCGCATCGCCCTCCCCCTCGCCCTGCGGCGGCTCATCACCGATGCGCCGCTCGAGGGCCCGATCGTCGAGTCCCTGGACCGACGGAATGTCGAGATTGTGACTGCATGAAGCTTGCGATGATCGGTGGCGGAGGATTCCGCACCCCCCTCGTCTACCGTGCCCTTCTGCTCGACCGCGACCCGGGTCGTGTCGACGAGGTCGCCCTCATCGACACCGACGGCGCGCGTCTGCGCACGATGGCCCGCATCCTCGAGGATCAGGCGCGCGAGTTCCCCGATGCGCCGCGCGTGAGCGTGCACACGGATGCCGAGGAAGGCCTGCGCGGAGCCGACTTCGTGTTCTCGGCCATCCGCGTCGGCGGCATGGCCGGTCGGGCGACCGACGAGCGAATCGGTCTGTCGCACGGGGTCATCGGGCAGGAGACCGTGGGGTTCGGCGGCATCTCCTACGCGTTGCGGACTCTCCCGGTCGCCATGCAGCTCGCCGAGCTCATTCAGCGCGTCGCCCCCGACGCGTGGGTCATCAACTTCACCAATCCCGCGGGTGTCGTCACGGAGGCGATGGGTCGCGTGCTCGGCAAGCGCGTCATCGGCATCTGCGACTCGCCGATCGGCCTGGCCCGTCGCGCGCTCGGGGCCCTCGGCATCCGGGACTCCGCCGATATCGAGATCGAGTACGCCGGGCTGAACCACCTCGGCTGGCTCACCGCCCTTCGTCGCGACGGTGTCGATCTGCTGCCGGAGCTGCTCGCCTCGCCGGAGCGCATCGAGTCGTTCGAAGAGGGGGCGCTGTTCGGCGCGGACTGGATCCGCACGCTCGGGGCCCTGCCCAACGAGTACCTGCACTACTACTCCTATCGCCGCGATGTGCTGCAGGCCGATCAGTACGCGGCCACCACGCGCGGGCGCTATCTGCTCGACCAGCAGGCCGGATTCTGGGACGAGGCGGCGACCGCTCCGCGTCCGCACGCGGCCTGGGAGGCCTGTCGCCACGAGCGCGAGGTCACCTACATGGCGACCAATCGCGATTCCGCGGGCATGGGCGACCGCGACGAGGAAGACCTCGTCTCGGGCGGATACGAGAACGTCGCGATCGCTCTGATGCGCGCGATCGCCTATGACCAGTCGGCTCGGCTCATCCTCAACGTTCCCGGTGGGGGTGTGCTCGCGGGTCTCGACAGCGAGGCCGTCGTCGAAGTGCCGTGCATCGTCGGCGCCGACGGGCCGCGTCCGCTCGAGAGCGCGACGGTCCCTGCTTTCGGGCAGGGCCTGATCACGACCGTGAAGTACGTCGAGCGCCAGACGATCGAGGCGGCCCTCAGCGGCTCGCGCGCCGCAGCGCTGCGCGCCCTGGCGCACCACCCGCTCATCGACTCGGTGCGCGTCGCGCGAGCGCTGCTGGAAGACGCCAGCTCCAGCTTCGCCGACCTGTCGTACCTGCGCTGAACCGCGCCGCGCCCCTGCACCACGTGTGCCGCCGCTCGCGCGGCCCGACCCCCGACACGCCCACGTAGCCCGAAACCGGAGACATCGTGCACCAGAACCTCACGCTCGTCGAAGAGCGCATCCACCGCGTGCTCACCGAGCGCATCGTTCCCGCCGTCTACTCGGCTCGCGTCCCCGTCGCGCTTGCGGCCTGGATGGTCCCCGACGAGCCGGTCCCGGCATCCGAGGCCCTCGCCGCCGACTACGCGCCCTTCGCCGTCGGCGACAGCTGGGGCCGCGCGTGGTCGACGTGGTGGTTCGAGGTCACCGGCCGGATCCCGACCGAGTGGGCCGGACGCACGGTCGAGCTGCTGCTCGACCCCGGATTCCAGGGCGACTGGCCCGGCAACCAGGCCGAGGCGCTCGTGCACACCCCCGACGGCGTGCAGGTCAAGGGCATCCACCCCCGCAACCACTACGTGCGCCTGGCCGACGAGGCCGCGGGCGGTGAGCTCGTGCACTTCTTCGTCGAGGCCGCCGCCAACCCCGACATCCTCAAGAACGACTTCGTCCCGACGGCCTACGGCTCGAAGAAGACCGCGCCCGAGACCCCGATCTACACCTTCCGCACCGCCGAGCTGGCGGTGTTCGAGCCCGAGGTGTGGGCGCTGCAGTTCGACGTCGAGGTGCTCTATCAGCTCATGAAAGAGCTGCCCGAGACCGAGCCCCGCCGCCACGAGGTCATGCGCGCGCTCGAGCGGGCGCTGAACGTGCTGCGCCTCGACGACATCGTCGGCACCGCCGCCGCCGCGCGCGCGGAGCTGGTCGACGTGCTGTCCCGCCCCGCGTCGGCATCCGCCCATCGCCTGTCGGGCATCGGTCACGCCCACATCGACACCGCATGGCTCTGGCCCATCCGCGAGACCAAGCGCAAGACCGCCCGCACGTTCTCGAACGTGCTCGCGCTCGCCGAGCAGTACCCCGACTTCCGCTTCGCCGCGTCGTCGGCGCAGCAGTACGCGTGGGTCAAGGAGCGCTACCCGCACGTGTGGGAGGGCATCAAGGCCGCGATCGCCGCGGGGCAGTGGATCGTCGTCGGATCGCAGTGGGTCGAGCCCGACGGCAACCTGCCGGGCGGCGAGGCCATGGTGCGCCAGATCACGCAGGGCATGCGCTTCTTCCGCGACGAGCTCGACGTCGAGACGCACGGTATCTGGCTGCCCGACTCCTTCGGCTACACCGCCGCCTTCCCGCAGATCGCCAAGCTTGCCGGGCTCGACTGGTTCCTCACGCAGAAGATCTCGTGGAGCCAGACCAACAAGTTCCCTCACCACACTTTCTGGTGGGAGGGCATCGACGGCTCGCGCATCTTCACGCACTTCCCCCCGATCGACACGTACAACTCCACGCTCGAGGGCGAGGAGCTGCACCACGCCGTGCGCCAGTTCCGCGACAAGGGCGTGGCCACCACCTCGCTCGTGCCCTTCGGCTACGGCGACGGCGGCGGCGGGCCCATCCGCGAGATGATGGAGCGCCAGCGCCGCGTCGAGTCGCTCGAGGGTTCGCCCCGCGTCGAGATCGAGCACCCCGACGACTTCTTCGCGCGAGCCGAGGCCGAGTACCCTGACGCCCCTGTGTGGGTCGGCGAGCTGTACCTGGAGCTGCACCGCGGCACCTTCACCTCGCACGCCCGCGAGAAGCGCGGCAACCGCGAGGCCGAGCACCGCCTGCGCGAGGCCGAGCTGTGGTGGACCGCCGCGGCTCTCAAGGGCGCGGAGTACCCCTACGCGGAGCTCGACCGGCTCTGGCAGGGCGTGCTGCTGCAGCAGTTCCACGACATCCTCCCCGGCTCCTCCATCCAGTGGGTGCACGAACAGAACGAGGAAGACTACGCGCTCGCCCTCGCGGAGCTCGACCGCTCGATCGCCGAAGCGTTGGAGGCCGCCGGGCTCTCGGGCGCTGTCGTGAACTCCGCCGACCACGCGCGTCGGTCCCTGGCCCTGGATGCCACGGGCACCCCGCTCGCCCTGGTCGAGACGCCGGCGCTGGGCGTGGCATCCCTCACTCCCGTCGCTCCCGCGCACCCCGTGCGCGCCGAGCGGGTCGGCGACGACATCGTGCTCGAGAACGGGTTGGTGCGCGTGCGCGTCGACGCCCGCGGCCTGGTCACCTCGATCCGCGACCTCGGGGCGAATCGGGAGCTCGTGCCGGAAGGCCGCGCGGCCAACTCCCTGCGGCTGCACCAGGACCTGCCGAACGCGTGGGACGCGTGGGACATCGACGCGCACTACCGCCACACCTTCGACGACCTCGACACCGCCGACGCGATCGAGCTGTCGATCGACGGCGATCTGCGCGCCCGCGTGCTCGTGACGCGCACCTTCGGCACCTCGCGCCTGACGCAGACGATCGCGGTGAACGCCGACGACGTGCGCGTGCACTTCGGCGTCGACCTCGACTGGAACGAGCGCGAGAAGCTGCTGAAGGCGTCGCTGCCGTTCGTCGTGCACGCCCACCACCACAGCGCCGAGATCCAGTACGGCCACGTGCGCCGCGCGACCCACACCAACACCTCGTGGGAAGACGCGAAGTTCGAGGTCATGGCGCACCGCTGGGTGCACGTGGAAGAGCCGGGATACGGCATCGGCGTCACCAACGACGCCACCTACGGCCACGACATCACGCGCACGGTCGGCGCCTCGGGAGAGGTCGAGACCGAGGTGCGTCTGAGCCTGGTGCGCGCGGCGAACTCGCCCGACCCGGTCCAGGATGCCGGCCACCACACGTTCGCGTACGCGGTGCACCCGGGAGCCGACATCGCCGCGGTCGTCGCGTCGGGCTACGAGCAGAACCTGCCGTTGCGTCGCCCCGCGGCCGAGGGCGCGGCCGTGGAGCCGTGGAGCGTGCTGCGCTCGACGAACGAGGGCGTGCGCATCGAGGCGGTCAAGCTCGCCGACGACCGCTCCGGAGATGTGGTCGTCCGCGTGTACGAAGCCCTGGGACGACGCGCGGCGACGACGCTCGTGCCCGGCTTCGACGTGGCATCGGTTGCCGAGGTCGATCTGCTCGAGCGCCCGCTCGGCGAGGACATGGCGCGCTCGCGGCACCTCGCGCACGAGGGTGACGCGATCGCGCTGGAGCTGCGTCCGTTCCAGGTCGTGACGCTGCGGCTCACCCGCGCATGAGCAACGCTTCCGCCCCCGAGGTGCTGGCCATGGGCCGCCTTGGTGTGGACATCTACCCCCTTCAGACCGGTGTCGGTCTGGCATCCGTCGACACCTTCGGGAAATTCCTGGGGGGCAGCGCCGCCAACGTCGCCGTCGCCGCGGCCCGCCTCGGCCACGACGTGCGCCTCGTCTCCCGTGTCGGCGACGACCCGTTCGGCCGCTACCTGCTCGACGAGCTCGCACGCCTCGGCGTCGACAACCGTGACGTGCGCGTCGACGAGTCGCTCAAGACGCCCGTGACGTTCTGCGAGGTCTTCCCGCCGGACGACTTCCCGCTGTACTTCTATCGCGACCCCAAAGCACCCGACCTCAACATCGCCGAAGCCGAGCTCGACCTCAACGCCGTCCGAGGCGCCGAGATCCTCTGGCTCACCGCGACCGGACTGTCGGTCGAGCCCAGCCGCTCGACCCACCACGCCGCCCTCGCCGCCCGCACCCAGGGGCGCACGATCTTCGACCTCGACTACCGCCCCATGTTCTGGAGCGACCGCGGCGAGGCCCACACCGAGATGGAACGCGCCCTCGCCCACGCCACGGTCGCCGTGGGAAACCGCGAGGAGTGCGACGTCGCCGTCGGCGAGACCGACCCGCAGCGCGCGGCCGATGCCCTGCTGGACCGCGGAGTCGAGCTCGCAATCGTCAAGCAGGGCCCCGAGGGCGTGCTCGCGAAGACCCGCGAGGAGTCGGTGGTCGTACCGCCGTACCCCGTCGACGTCGTCAACGGCCTCGGCGCCGGCGACGCCTTCGGCGGAGCGCTCTGCCACGGCCTCCTGCAGGGATGGGACCTCGAGCGCATCCTGCGCTTCGCCAACATCTCCGGCGCCATCGTCGCCTCGCGCCTCGAGTGCTCCACCGCCATGCCCACCTCCGCCGAGGTCGAGCAGATCCTCGCGGCGGGGGGCGGACGATGAACCAGGCGATCACCGACGAGCAGTTCGCGCGCCTGCGCGACATCCGTGCCACCGCCCCCGCCTCGATCGGCGCGACCCTGCGCGACCGGTCGCGCCGGGAACTCCTCGGCCCTGACGGACGCCTCTTCATCGTCGCGGCCGACCACCCCGCGCGTGGCGCCCTGTCGGTGGGCGAGAACGCCACCGCCATGGCCGACCGTTACGAGCTGCTCGACCGCCTCGCCCTGGCCCTCAGCCGCCCCGGTGTCGACGGCGTACTCGCCACCCCCGACATCATCGACGACCTCGCCGCCCTCGGCCTGCTCGACGACAAGATCATCGTCGGGTCGATGAACCGCGGGGGTCTCCGGGGGGCGTCGTTCGAGATGGACGACCGCATGACCGCCTACGACGTGCCCACCATGGCCGCGCACGGGGTCGACTTCGCCAAGACGCTCGTGCGCATCGACCTCGACGATCCCGCGACCGTGTCGACGCTGGTCGCGATGGCCCAGGCCGTCACCCAGGCGGCGCAGGTGGGACTGCCGCTCATGCTCGAACCGTTCATGAGCCGCCAGGTCGACGGGCGGGTCGTCAACGACCTGTCGACGGATGCCGTGATCCTGTCGGTCGCGATCGCCTCGGGCCTCGGCGCGGACAGCGCCTACACCTGGATGAAGCTCCCCGTCGTCGACGAGATGGAGCGGGTGATGGCGGCCACCACCATGCCGACCCTGCTGCTCGGGGGCGACTCCGGCGCCGATCCCGACGAGACGTTCACCGCGTGGGAGAGCGCACTGGCACTTCCCGGCGTTCGCGGGCTGACCGTCGGGCGCACGCTCCTCTATCCGCCCGACGGTGACGTGGAGTCGGCCGTCGACACCGCCGCTTCCCTCGTCCACCGCGACCTCTGACACCCCGAAGGACTCCCATGAGCACGACACAGATCAGCGACGCGACCTCGTTGGACGACGCCTCGACGCCGACGATCACGCACTGGTTCGCCGGCGCCGAGGCACCCTCGGCGAGCGGGCGGACCGCCCCCGTCTTCAACCCGGCGACCGGAGCCGTGCGTGCGAACGTCGCGCTCGCCGACGACGCCGAGGTCGACGCCGCGATCGCCTCCGCCCGTCGAGGATACGAGGCGTGGTCGACGTTCTCGATCGCGAAGCGCCAGACGGTGCTCTTCGCGTTCCGTGAGCTGCTGAACTCCCGCAAGCGTGAGCTGGCCGAGATCATCACCGCCGAGCACGGCAAGGTCATCTCCGACGCCATGGGCGAGATCCTGCGCGGCCAGGAGGTCGTGGAGCTGGCGACCGGGTTCCCGCACCTGATCAAGGGCGCGTACTCCGAGAACGCCTCCAGCGGCATCGACGTGTACTCGCTGAAGCAGCCGCTCGGCGTGGTCGGCATCATCAGTCCCTTCAACTTCCCCGCGATGGTGCCGATGTGGTTCTTCCCCATCGCCCTCGCCGCGGGCAACGCCGTGATCGTCAAGCCCAGTGAGAAGGACCCGTCGGCCTCGTTGTGGATGGCGCGCCTGTGGAAGGAAGCGGGGCTCCCCGACGGGGCCTTCACCGTGCTGCAGGGCGACAAGGTCGCCGTCGACGGACTTCTGCACAGCCCCGTCGTGCAGTCCATCTCGTTCGTGGGATCGACCCCCATCGCGCAGTACATCTACGAGACCGCGTCGAAGAACGGCAAGCGCGTGCAGGCCCTCGGCGGAGCGAAGAACCACATGCTCGTGCTCCCCGACGCCGACCTCGACCTCGTGGCCGATCAGGCCGTCAACGCCGGCTTCGGCGCGGCCGGCGAACGGTGCATGGCGATCAGCGTGGTCCTCGCGGTCGAGCCCGTCGCCGATGCGCTCATCGGCAAGATCACCGACCGCATCGCGAAACTGCGTATCGGCAACGGGGCGGATGCGGCCGAGCCCGACATGGGTCCGCTCATCTCCGCGCAGCACCGGGACAAGGTGTCGTCCTACGTCGACATCGCCGAGGCCGATGGGGCGACCATCGTCGTCGACGGTCGCGGCTACCGCGTCGACGGGCACGAGGACGGCTTCTTCTTCGGACCCACGCTGCTCGACGAGGTGCCCACCACCTCGCGCGCCTACACCGAGGAGATCTTCGGCCCGGTCCTCTCGGTCGTCCGGGTGAAGACCTACGAAGAGGGTCTCTCGCTCATCAACAGCGGCGAGTTCGGTAACGGCACCGCCATCTTCACGAACGACGGGGGAGCCGCCCGTCGCTTCCAGAACGAGGTGCAGGTCGGCATGATCGGCATCAACGTGCCGATCCCCGTGCCCGTGGCCTACCACTCGTTCGGCGGCTGGAAGAAGTCCCTGTTCGGCGACGCGAAGGCGTACGGCGTGCACGGCTTCGACTTCTTCACCCGCGAGAAGGCCGTCACCAGCCGCTGGCTCGACCCCGCCACCCACGGCGGCATCAACCTCGGCTTCCCCCAGAACGACTGACACCCCGGGAGGGATGCCTACGCGGGTCGTCCGGCATCCCTCCCTCCCCTTTCGATGAGGACACGAGCACGATGAACCAACGATGGTTCCACCGCCGCGGCGCCCTCGCCCGGCCCGGGTGGCAGAGCGTGGTCGACGCGCAGACGCCCGGATGGGCGCACACCGGTATCCGGATCGCGGAGTTGACCGCGGCGGACTCCCTTGATCTGCCCACGGGGGTCGAGAGCGTCGTCGTCCCGCTCGCGGGGTCGTTCACGGTCACGCACGCGCGCGACGGGCACACGACCGAGACGCACCTCGCCGGGCGTGCGTCGGTGTTCGCGGGTCCGACCGATGTGCTCTACGTCTCGGTCGCCGAGACCGCGCGCCTCTCGGGCGCGGGTCGTGTGGCGATCGCCACCTCGCCGACCGACGTCGACAAGCCCACCGTGCACATCCCCGCAGCGAGCATCCCCGTCGAGCTCCGCGGCGCCGGACGCTCCAGCCGCCAGGTGCACAACTTCGGCACCCCCGAGGCCCTCGACGCCGCCCGGCTCATCGTGTGCGAGGTCATCACGCCCGCCGAGAACTGGTCGTCGTACCCGCCGCACAAGCACGATGAGCATGATCCCGGCCACGAGTCGCGCCTCGAGGAGATCTACTACTTCGAGACCGCCCCCGTCCGAGGAGCGGATGCCGCAGTCGACGGCGCGTTCGGCATGTTCAGCACCTACTCCTCGCCCGCGGGTGAGATCGACATCAACGCGATGGTGCGCACCGGCGACATCGCTCTGGTGCCGTACGGGTATCACGGCCCGGCCGTCGCCGCCCCGGGGTACGACCTCTACTACCTCAACGTCATGGCGGGTCCTCACCCCGAACGGGCATGGCTCATCAGCGACGATCCCGCGCACGCGTGGGTGCGCGACACCTGGACGGGCCAGTCGTTCGACGACCGGCTGCCCTACACCGACGGAAGGAAGGGCTTGTGATGACGACGAGACGGATGACGGTCAGCCAGGCGCTCGTGGAGTTCCTCGCCCACCAGTGGACCGTGGACGGCGACATCCGCGAGCGCACCATCCCCGGTGTCTTCGGCATCTTCGGCCACGGCAACGTCGCCGGCGTCGGCCAGGCGCTCAAGCAGCTCAACGTCGACGAGCCCGACCTGATGCCGTACTACCAGGCGCGCAACGAGCAGGCCATGGTGCACCAGGCCGTCGGCTACGCCCGCATCCACCGCCGCCGCGGCACCTACGCCTCCACGGCATCCGTGGGTCCGGGCGCCGCGAACATGCTCACCGGCGCGGCGCTGGCCACCGCCAACCGCCTCCCCGCTCTGCTGCTGCCCAGCGACACCTTCGCCACGCGCGTGGCCGACCCGGTGCTGCAGCAGCTCGAGCAGCCGTGGGACATCGGCCTCACCGTCAACGACGCCTTCCGCCCGCTGTCGCGCTTCTTCGACCGCGTGCAGCGGCCCGAGCAGCTGTACTCGATCGCTCTCGCGGCGATGCGGGTGCTCACGGACCCCGCCGAGACCGGCGCCGTCACGATCGCCCTCCCCGAGGACGTGCAGGCCGAGGCGCTCGACGTGCCGGTGGAGTTCCTGCAGGATCGCGAGTGGCACGTGCGTCGTCCCGTGCCGGAGCGGGGTCCGCTCGAACGCGCCGTCGCCGCGATCCGGCGGGCGAAGAAGCCGCTCATCGTCGCGGGCGGCGGCGTCATCTACTCCGCCGCCGAAGACGCCCTGCGCGCGTTCGTCGAGGCCACCGGCATCCCCGTCGGCACCACGCAGGCCGGCGGCGGATCGCTGCCGTGGGATCACCCCCAGTACCTCGGCGGCGTCGGGGCGACCGGAAGCCGGGCCGCCAACCGCCGCGCGGCCGAGGCCGACCTCGTCATCGGCATCGGCACGCGCTATAGCGACTTCACCACCGCCTCGCGCACGGCGTTCCAGAACCCCGGCGTCTCGTTCGTCAACATCAATGTCGCGGCCTTCGACGCCTACAAGCACGGTACGCAGCTGCCCGTGATCGCCGACGCGCGCGAAGCCCTCGACGCCCTGGCCGACGCCCTGTCCGGCCACCGTGTCGACGAGGAGTACGCGCAGACGATCGCCCGCGAGAAAGGCGAGTGGGATGCCGTCGTCGACGAGGCCTTCACCCCCTCGGGGTTGGCGCGCCCCGGCCAGCCCGAGATCATCGGCGCGGTCCAGGCCGCCAGTGCGCCCCGCGACGTGATCGTGCAGGCTGCGGGCTCGCTCCCGGGCGACCTCCACAAGCTCTGGCGCGTACGCGATGCGCTGGGGTACCACGTCGAGTACGCGTTCTCGTGCATGGGGTACGAGATCGCCGGGGGCATGGGCGTCAAGCGCGGGCTGCTCGCGGCTGGCGACGACCGCGACGTCATCGTCATGGTCGGCGACGGCTCGTACCTCATGCTCCACACCGAGCTGCTCACCGCTGTCGCCGAGGGGCTGAAGATCATCGTCATCCTCATCCAGAACCACGGCTACGCCTCGATCGGCCACCTCTCCGAGACGGTCGGCTCCGAGCGGTTCGGCACGAAGTACCGCGTGTACGACGACGCCGAGCGCAACTTCCAGGGTGAGACGGTGCTGCCCGTCGACCTCGCCCTGAACGCGCGCAGCTACGGCATGGACGTGATCGAGGTCGATCCGGGTGCCGACGCGATCCCCGCGCTCTCCCGGGCGATCGCCACGGCGAAGGCGTCCGAGCGCTCGACCTTCATCCACATCAACAGCGATCCGCACATCTACGCCCCCGACAACGACGGGTGGTGGGACGTGCCGGTCGCGGCCGTCTCGCGCATCGACAGCACGCGCGCCGCGCGCGACACCTACGACAGACAGGTCACGGCGCAGCGACCGCTGCTGGGCGACCGGATCGGAGACCACGGATGAAGGCGACCGTCGCGGGGGCTCCCGTGAGTTTCGGTGTGTTCGAGCTGACCCCCGAAGGCGCGGACACCGTCAGCGCCGACGAGATGGGCGCGGCGCTGCAGGCGGCGGGCTACCGCGGCATCGACCTCGGTCCGGTGGGCTTCCTCGGACGGGGCGCCGACCTGCGCGCCCGCCTGACCCGCTTCGACCTGCAGCTCGCCGGGGGATGGGTGCAGCTGCCCTTCTCCGACGACGAGGCGTTCACGGCATCCCTTCCCGACCTGCGCGAGACTCTCCGGTTGTTCGCGGATGCCGCTGAGCTCGGCCCCGATCGCCTGCCGCTGCCCACCCTTGCCGACGCGGGATCCCCCGAGCGGGCCGGCAACCCGGGCCGCGGCGCGGAGGTCGACCCCGTCGACGCCGATCGCGCGCACCGGCTGCACGAGAATGTCGGCCGCGCGGCGAAGATCGTGCGCGATGCCGGGTTCGAGCCGACGTTCCACCATCACGCCGGAACGTTCGTGGAGTCGCCCGCCGAGATCGACGCGTTCCTCGCCGGCACCGACGTGGATCTGACGCTCGACACGGGCCACCTCTTCATCGCCGGGGGAGACCCCGTCGCCGCCGCCGACCACTGGGGAGGGCGTATCAACCACCTCCACCTCAAGGACGTCGATCTCGCCGAGCTCCGTCGTGTGCTGGCCGCCGGCGGCGGAATGGCCGACGTGTGGTCGTCGGGCTCGTTCGTCGCGTTCGGTGCGGGCGACATCGATCTGGCCGCGGTGATGGATGCCGTCGACCGCCGCGGATTCGACGGGTGGATCGTCGTGGAGCAGGACGTGCTGAACGCCCCCGACGTGTCGATCGACGCCTTCCGCGCCGACCGCACCCGCGATCAGACGCTCAACCGCGAAGCCCTGCGCCTCTGGGCCTGAGCTGCCCACCCCGCTTCCCCTCTTCATAGACAGGATCTCTTCCGTGCCCTCTTCGCCCCTCCGCTTCGGACTCATCGGGACCGGCCGCATCGGCCAGGTCCACGCCGCCAGCATCGCCGCCGACCCCGACGCGACCCTTGCGTGGGTGGCGGACCCCTTCGTCGACGGCGCCCGCCGCATCGCCGCGCAGTACGGCGGCGAGGCCACCGACATCGCCGACGACCTGTTCATCCCGGGCCGGGTCGACGCGATCCTCGTCGCCTCGCCCACGCCCACGCACGTCGACCTCATCGCGCGCTCCGTCGAGGCGGGGCTGCCCGTGCTCTGCGAGAAGCCGATCGACCTCGACATCGCGCGCGTCGAAGCGCTGCGTGCCACGGTGGCGTCGTCGGGCGTTCCCGTAGCACTCGGCTTCAACCGCCGCTTCGACCCGGCGTTCGCCGAGGCACGGGCGCGGCTGGCGGCGGGAGAGATCGGCGAGCTCGAACAGCTGACCATCATCAGTCGCGACCCCGCCGCGCCTCCCGCGGCGTACATCGCCGTCTCGGGCGGCATCTTCCGCGACATGACGATCCACGACTTCGACATGGCGCGCTTCTTCCTCGGCGACATCGTCGAGGTGCAGGCGGTGGGCGCCACGACCTTCGACCCCGGTGCCCGCGAGCACGGCGACTTCGACACGGCCGTGACGATCCTCCGCGCCGCCAGTGGTGCGGTCGCCACGATCATCAACTCCCGGCACAGCACGGTCGGCTACGACCAGCGCATCGAGGTCTTCGGCAGCACGGGCACGCTCGACGTCGGCAACCAGGGCACGAGCCTCGTGCGGGTGTCGAACACCTCGGGCGTCGACACGCACCGTCCCTTCGAGTCCGCGATGGTCACGCGCTACACGCCCTCCTACCGCGCCGAGCTACGCGAGTTCATCGCGCTCGCGCGCGGCGGCGCGTCGACCAGCCCCACCTTCGACGACGGCCGGGCGGCGCTGCTGCTCGCCGACGCCGCGCAGCGCTCCGCGGAGGAGCGCGTGGTCGTTCCCGTCGATCTGTCGTAACGGAGAGCCGATGGCGGGGCCGGCCGTCCTGCGGAGTCGGCTCGCGCCGGAGTGGGCCGTGGCGCGGAGTCGACGGGAGAAACGCCGTGGCGGACCGTCCTCGGACGCTCTGTCGGGACCGAAGCCCGCAGGACGGCTCATCGCCCGACCGCGCGCACTGCCGCGAGTCCGCAGGACGGCTCGCCGCCTCGCCGCCCGCCGCGCCGCGCTCCGCGGGACGACCGTGCACCGGGCGCGCCCGCGCACAGCGCATCGCATCGGGATGCCGAGACATGCCACCGCGTCTCGCTCGAACACCGATCTTGGACGTGACGCCGACCCTCACCTCGGCGACAATGGAGTGATGCGATCCCCCCACGCGCTGGTCATCACCCTGCTCGCTGCCGGTCTCGCCCTCACCGGGTGCACCGGGTCCTCGGCATCCGACGAGTCGTCCGACACGACGGCCCCGACGGCGGATTCCAGCCCCGTCGCCACGGCCACCCCGGTGCCCGCGGACGGTCCGGTCGCGGCCTTCCAGGCCTGGTGGACGGCGGTGCGTTCGGCCGACACCGTCGCCGCCTGCGGAGCCTTGACCGAGCCGCTGCAGCAGCGCATGATCGCCGAGTACGCGGCCACGACCGGCACCGACGTCGGCGATTGCGCCACCCTCATCCGGCAGAGCTCGGCGCTCTACGCGGCTGCGGGGCTGCCCGCCGACGTGACGGTCGAGGTCGAGTCCGAGAGCGCCGACGACGCTCTGCTGCAGGTCACGTACGCCAACGGCGACTGCGGAACGGTGCACCTCGTGCGCACGACCGCCTCGTGGGCCCTCACCGAGCTCAGCGAGGAGTGCGCGGGCTGACGCCTCAGGGCAGGAAGTCGGCGCCGCTGAAGAATCCGATGCCCAGCGACAGCAGCGCCGCCGCGACGCCCGCGATGAACCCGGCCGCGGCGAGCTCGCGCGCCATGCGGGCGTTCAGGCTCAGGATGCCGGTGACCAGGGACACCAGGGCGAGCGCCCAGACACCGAGCTGGACCCAGACGAACTGATCGAAGTCCGCGATCGCGCTGACCGACACCAGGAAGATGTGCCAGGCGATGACGACGCTTCCCGTGGCGATCGCGATGATCGAGGCCACCCGGAGGTCGCCCTTCGGAACACGCGGGGCGGGGGGCTGCGGTCGCGGAGGCACGCGAAGGCCCGGCTCGAAGGAGTCGGGGAGGTCGTCGTCTGCCATGGGGTGATCCTCGCAGGTCTGAGCGGGTGAGGGCGAACGGCGGGCCCGGACGAACGGTGGGATGCCGCGGACGATCGGTCGGGCGGGCGCGGTTCCCCGTTGCGAGCATCGATGCATGACCCTGACCGCCCCCGTTCCCGTCGCCCCCGCCTCCCGCATGAGATACGGCGGTCTCGTCGTCCTCATGCTGATGAGCTTCCTGCTCGTCACCGCCGAGTTCCTGCCCAACGGCGTGCTCACCGAGATGGCCGCGGGGCTGGCGGCGGCCGCGGTGTCGAGCGTGGCGGTCGCTCTCGCTCCCCACTTCGTCACGATCCTCGTCGCGCGCTTCCTCCTCGGAGCGGCGATCTCCACGTTCTGGTCGATGTCGATCACGGTGGCCGCGGCCCTGTCGGCTCCCGACCGCATCGGCCGCGCCGTCATGTTCACCTCGGCCGGGCTGTCGCTCGCGACGGTCGCCGGTGTTCCTCTCGGCGTGCTGCTGAGCGAGGCCCTCGACTGGCGCCTGGCGTTCCTCATCGTCGGCCTCGCCTCCGCCCTCGTCGGGGTGGCCGTTCGCCTCGCCCTCCCCTCGGTCCCGGCGGCCGCGGCATCCAGCATCCGACTCCTCGTCGACACGCTCCGCCGGCCGGGAGCGTCGCTCGGACTCATCGGTCACGTCTTCATCGTCCTGGGGCACTTCCTCGCATACACCTACGTCCGGTTGGCGCTGGAACGTCTGCCCGAGGTGGATGCCGGGACGGTGGTCCTGCTGCTCACGCTGTTCGGCGCCGGCGGGCTCATCGGCAACATCGTCATCGGGATCGTGGTCGACCGGGCGTTCGGCATCCTGGCCGTGGTCGGTCCGCTGGCGATCGCGGCGTCGATCGTCGTGGTCCTGTCGCTTCCGGGCTTCGCCGCGGTGGCCGCGGCGGTGTTCGCGTGGGGCTTCCTCTTCGCGTCGTGGTTGATCATCGTGAACACCTGGGTCGGACACCGGATGCCGGACCGGCTCGAGGCGGGCGGCAGCCTGGTGGTCACGGGCTTCCAACTCGCGATCGTCGTGGCCGCCGGCATCGGCGGGCTGCTCGTCGACGGTGCGGGTGTCGTCGTCACGGATGCCGTGGGCGCGGCGCTCCTCGTGATCGGCGCCGTGCTGTTCGGGTTGTCGCTGCGGGTTCCGCGCACGCGCTGAGCGGGGCCGGCTGAACGGGGCGGGCTACGCGGGGCGCGTGCCCGCCTCGTTGTGCGGCACAGGGCACCCGCCTCAGCGAGGCGAGATCGTCGTCGGTCGCACCGTCGCGCGCCACTCCGACGGTGCGACGCCCGCCACTCGGCGGAAGGCGCGGCGGAATCCCTCGTCCGAGGCGTACCCGAGGGCGCGCGACACCTCGGTCACCGACTCCCCGGCCTCGAGCATCTCTTTGGCGCGATGCATGCGCGCGTCGGTCACGTAGCCACCGGGTGATCGGCCGAAGGCCGCGCGGAACCGTTCGGCGAAGACGGAGCGCGACATCGCCGCGAGGCTCGCCATCTCGTCGGCCGTCCACGCACGCCCGGGTTCCGACGCGATCGCCGCGGCGACGCGATCGAGGAACGGATCCTCCGCGCGCGGTGGCCACACGGCGGTGTCGGCAGCCCACGCGCGGATCGCCGCCAGCAGGACCGTGCGCACCATGATGCGGCAGATGACGCTGTCGCCGGAGCGGGCGGCATCCGGTCCGCTCGCGGACGGGCCGAGGTGGGTGGCGAGAGCGGCGGCGGCCGGCTCGACGTGGGCGAAGTCGCTGACGAAGACCACGCCGGGGAGGGAGCCCGACCAGATGGTTCGTGCCAGTTCCGCCGAGATGACGGTGACCTCGGCACCCGATTGCGACGTCAGGTTGAGACGCTCGCAGCCGAGCGACACGAACGCGTCGCCGGCGAGCAGCGTCCGGCGGCCGCGCAGGGTGGCGGCGTGTCCGGAGGGGGCGTCGACCGTGCAACCGAGGGTCTCGCCGATGTCCCCGGTGATCTCTCCCGAGCGGACGAAGACGAGGGTGGCCGCGCCCCGGGGCACGGACAGACGTTCGCCCGCGGCGAGGCTCGAGCGGTGCGCGTTCTCGGCGCGGATGTCGAGCGACGCGAGCGCGCGGTCGAGGGCGGCGGCGTGCGAGGTCACGACAGCGGAAACGGTGCTCCGGGCGCGGGTATTCCCCGGGGTCGCCCGGCGGCGGGCCGGTGTCACCCGTCCCCGCCGCCCGCGCCGCACCGCGCCGGACGTAGGCTGCGCGGGTGAGAACGATCGGGGTCGACCTGGCCGCCGGGCTGCCCGGCACCGCCCTCGCCGAGATGGCGTGGGCCGACGGCGGCGCCCGGCTCACGCGGCTCGAGACCGGGGTCGATGACGCGGGGATCGTGGCATCCGTGTCCGGCGATGCGGTGTGGCTCGGTATCGACTGCCCGCTCGGCTGGCCCGACGCGTTCGTCGACTTCGTGAGCGACCACCACACGGGCTCCGTCCGGCGGCCCGTGGACGGAGGCGCGGACTGGCGTCGCCCGCTCGTGTACCGCCACACCGACCACGTGGTGCGCGAGCGCATCGGACGCTGGCCGCTCAGCGTCTCCACCGACCGCCTCGGCGTCACCGCGCTGCGCTGTGCCGGGCTGCTCCGGCGGCTCGCCGAGGACGGATTCCCCGTCGACCGCGCCGCCGAGGGGCGCCTGTTCGAGGTGTATCCCGGCGGGTCCCTGCGCCTCTGGGGCTTCGACACCACCGGATACCGGGTGGATGCCGCACGCCGAGCCGCTCTCCTCGACACGCTGTCCGCGCGCGCACCCTGGCTCGACCTCGGCGGCTTCGCCCCGCTCGCCGTCGCGAACGCCGATGCCTTCGACGCCGTGGTCGCCGCTCTGGCGACGCGCGCCGGTGCGCTCGGGGCGTTCGCGCCCCCGGCATCCGAGGTCCTGGACGTCGCCCGGCGCGAGGGGTGGGTCGTGCTGCCGGAGGGACCGGTGGAGGCGTTGGCGACACTGTAGTCGGCTGTGCCCGGCGTTCAGGCGTCGCCGTCGGCGGGGTCGTCGAGCGTGTGACGGAGCGGCGAGAGCCACGCGATGAGCGCGGCGATCGCGAAGAGCAGCACGACGGGGATCAGGGCGGGTCGTTCTCCGACGATGCCGACCGACAGGCCCGCGAGGAGCGCGCCCGCGGCGGCGAGGGTCCGGTTTCCGGCCCGCCGCGTGGCGTTCGATCGGCCGAGGATCTCATCCGGGGTGAGCGTCTGCCAGAGGTACTGCTCGGGGGTGTTCTCCGACCCCATCGCCAGCCCCTGAAGTGCCAGGGCGGCGAAGAGCAGAACGGATCCGAGCGGGGTGTCGGGTGCCAGGAGGATCGCCAGCCACACGAGGGGATACGCGCTGCGCGCGAGGATGATCGCGCGACCCGGCCCGAGACGGGCGCTCAGGCGGGGAGCGAGGAACGCGCCGACGAGGCTGGCGAGTCCGAAGACCGTCAGCAGCAGCCCGTACGTGAGAGCCGTGAACCCCAGAGCCCTGAGCGCGAGCAGTGACAAGACGGTCATCGCCGCGCCGTTCGCGATGAACCACACGTGCGTGGAGATGGTCAGCGGCCCGAGGACGCGCTGGCGATAGGTCCAGCGGAGGCCCTCCGCGATGTCGGCTGGGAGATCGAGACGGGTGCGGACAGGAGGTCGTTCCTCGACCCGGATGCCGGCGACGAGGATCGCATCGACGAGGTAGCTGACCGAGTTGACCACCATCGCGAGGGGTGCACCGAGCAGGCTGACGAGCGCGCCTCCCACCGTAGGCCCCAGGGTCTGGGCGGCCGCGTCGCTCTGATCGATTCGCGCGTTGGCGGTCAAGAGCTGAGAGCGGGGCACGAGACGCGGGAGGAGGGACTGGGTGGCCGCGAAGCCGAAGACCGAGAATCCGCCGAACAACAGCAGCGCCGCGATCAGCATCCAGGTCTGCAGGACGCCGGAGAACCAGAGGACGGGGATCGACCCGAGGGAAACGGCTCGTCCGACGCTCGCCCACACGAGGATCGGCTGACGACGCCACCGGTCGGTGTACACGCCCGCGATCAGACCGAGCACCGCGTACGGCACGAACTGGGCCGCGTTCACCAGTCCGACCTCGAACGGGTTCGCGTCGAGGATCTGCACGACGAGGACGGGCATCGCGACGGCGGTGACGGTGACGCCGAAAGAACTGATCGTCGCCGCGGTCCAGTAGCGTGCGAAGCCGCGGGGCGCGCGCGCCGGAGAGGAATCGGTCATCGACACCTCCCTCGTGGTCCACGGTAACGACCCGTTCGCCCGAAGGGGGATGGCCGGGC
Organism: Microbacterium sp.; assembly: GCA_029239635.1. Classification (GTDB taxonomy): domain Bacteria; phylum Actinomycetota; class Actinomycetes; order Actinomycetales; family Microbacteriaceae; genus Microbacterium. The sequence continues at coordinate 52,690 of JARBUN010000041.1, forward strand.
ACTGCCGAGGTGCGTGTGACTCCGCAGAGGCCTACCTCGGGAAACTCCCGCACGGTTTCACCTCTCCGGCGGCGCCGGGTCACCTCAGGCTCGCCCTGAGCATCCCCATGATGAGGAGCGAGACCGCCGCGGACGCCCACGCGGATATCGCGCCGCACATCGTCATGGCGGCCCGGAAACGCGGCCAGAAGAGGCGGTCGCGGATCCTCTGTCCGGCGTACAGCCAGGACGCGAACGCCGAGATACCGATCACGGCGACCGGGATGTCGGGCGCGATCAGCGAGGCGCGGACCTCCGGAAAGAGCAGGAAAAGCCAGAAGCCCGAGCCGTTCACGCCGACAGCGGCGATCGTCGACAGCGTGAGCCAGATCGCATTGAAGAGGGTGAGCCCACGCAACCAGGGCCAGCGCTGAGTCACGACGGGTCCGTGCGGGTCGGAGGGCGGTGCGGGCACCGGTGCCGAGGTTCCCGCCGCGGTGGCGCGAGCCTTGTCCGCCCGCATGAACTCTCGGTGCGCCGCAGAACCCTCCTTGATCTGGGACGGCAGGCCTTCCCAGACGAAGTCGCACGTGGATTTCCGGCAGCGCATCACGATGAGGCTCATGGGTCCACGCTCGTGGATGCCCGCGAGGGCATGGCGGCTTCATCGAGCGGGTGAGGAGTCGCCTCGATCGTCCGCCGCACCGACGCGGAAGGCGCGAAGATATCGTGAAAGCGTGTCTGACGAATCTCTGAGCGTGCCGTCCTCCCTCGGCGCCTTCACTCGGGCCACGTCGACGTTCGAGGGGGAGGTGACACGTCACGACTGGTACTCGCTCGACGCGGACCCGACGTTGACGCTGTACACGGGCGACCCGGTGATCGCGCAGAGCCTCGTCCCCCGCCTCGAGGCCTTCCTGCCGCGGCGCGCCGCCTGGCAGCGCGCGGCCACCGATGCCGTCGTCGTCCAGTTCTCATCCGAGCCCGCGACGCCGGAGGAGCTCGACGAGGCTGCCGCCGATCTCGCGGTGGAGTCGGTCTACGCCTACCCCGACGGCTCGGTCGTCGTGAACCTGACCGACACGTGCGGGACGCACTTCCTCGAGGGGTACTGGCCGGCCGTGCGCTTCGACCGTGACGACACCGTGACCGAGGTCACCGTCGAGGCCTGACCGGAGACGCGGCGGCCCGCACGGTCACGGATTGCACGCGTCGCACGTGGCGGGATCAGCCGCCTCCGTCGATCGCCGACGCTTTCGCTGCTCCGGGCAGCGGGGGCACCCGTCGACGTCGAAACGCACCTGCGATGTCGCGTTCCCGCAGGCCGCGCACGGCACCCCGCGCACGACGCCGACCGGCCCGAATCCGGGGCACCCGCACCCCGGGCACACGCAGGTGAGTCGCGCCGCGAGCAGCCACGACAGGCGCCGCAGCGTGCGCCGGCGTTCCGGTGCGGACGACGCGGGGCGGAGCGACGTGCACGTGCTGACGGATGGCGTGTCGCACGCGGATGCCACGCTCGAGGTCGACGAACACGGCGAGCTCCTCGTGCACCATGGGCCCGAATCCGCCCAGGGCGGGGGAGTAGGACGCCTCGGTCGCCACGGCCGTCGCCGTGCCGAGCTCGGCCGCCGCGCCGTGCGCCTTCGCGGCGGCCGCCTCTTCGGGGGCGAGCACCCTCGGCACGTCACGCGTGAACGTGCCGAGGGCGTCGGTGTCGAGCGCCACCGTGGCGACGACCTGCGCGCCGAGCCACCGTCGGAAGGCGGGTGCGAACGCCGCCTCCTTCCCGTGGACCGTGCCGAAGGCCACGGTGGATCCGTCGAACGGCGAGGGGGAGCCCATCACACGAAGTAGTCGGCCCGGCTCACCGCGGT
>JARBUN010000140.1 GCA_029239635.1 Microbacterium sp.
CGACGCCGAGCGCGAGCAGGCCATCGGCGACGCCGCGAAGGCGTTCGAGGAGGAGACGGGCGCGACCGTGCGTCTCGTGCAGAAGAACTTCGAGGACCTCCGCAACGACTTCATCGCCCAGGTGCCCACCGGCGAGGGCCCCGACATCACGGTCGGCGCGCACGACTGGCTCGGCGCGCTCGTCGCCGCGGGCGTGGTCGACACGATCGACCTCGGCGACACCGCCTCGAAGTTCGAGCCCGTCGCCCTCGAGGCCATGACCTACGACGGACAGCTCTACGCCCTCCCCTACTCGCTCGAGACGGTCGCCCTGGTGCAGAACACCGCGCTGGTCGGCACCGAGGCGCCCGCGACCTGGGACGACATGATCCAGCGGGGCCTGGCATCCGGAGCGGAGCGCCCGTTCGTCATCAACACCGCCGGCGAGACCGGCGACGGCTACACGATGTACGGCCTGCAGACCTCGTTCGGCGCCCCCGTGTTCGTGCAGGACGCCAGCGGGTCGTACACGTCCGAGGTCGGCATGGGCGGAGCGGCGGGCGAGAACTTCGCGAAGTGGCTGTCGACCAACGGCCAGGCCGGCTACCTCTCGACCACGATCGACTACGACATCAACAACGAGCTCTTCGCGAGCGGCAAGGCGCCGTACACCGTGCAGGGCCCGTGGGCGATCAGCTCGTTCGAGGGCATCGATGTCGCGGTGAACCCCCTCCCCAGCGCCGGCGGCGAGACCGCCGCCCCCTTCGTGGGCGTGCAGGGCTTCTACCTCAGCGCGCAGAGCAAGAACGCGCTGCTCGCGACGGAGTTCCTCGTGAACTACCTCGGCACCGAGGACGCGCAGCGCGCGCTCTACGAAGCCGACCCCCGGATCCCCGCCTACACCTCGCTCGGCCAGGAGGTGGCCTCGGACCCGATCATCGCCGGCTTCCTCGCCTCGGCGCAGAACGGCGTGCCGATGCCCTCGATCCCCGAGATGGGGTCGGTGTGGGACCTCTGGAACGCCGCTGAGGCCCAGATCATCTCCGGCGCCGAGCCCGTCTCGACGTGGAACCAGATGATCACCGACCTGCAGAGCACGCTGGCCGGCTGACGACACGCTCCGCGGGCGGGCGCGATCGCCCGCGCCCGCCCGCGGCACCACCCCGACGAATCCGGAGCACCCATGTCGGTCACCCCTCCCGTCGCGCCCCCGGGCGCGGCCCCCACCGCCCCCGCGCCTCTCCCCGCACCGCGACGCGAGTCCCACGCCCGCAGCTTCCGCGGCATCGGCGTCGGCTTCCTCGTGAAGCTCGTGATCATGGCGGTCGTCAACGCGTTCGGCATCCTGACGATCCTCACCGCCGTCGGCGCGGAGTCGTGGCTGCTCGCCTCGATCACCGGCATCCTGCTGATCGTCGCCGACGTCGTCTACTTCACCCGCCGCGCGCTGCCGCTGAAGTACCTGCTGCCCGGGCTGATCTTCCTCTTCGCGTTCCAGGTCTTCATCTTCGGCTACACCGCCTACATCGCCTTCACGAACTACGGCACCGGTCACGCGGGATCCCCGTCGCAAGCGGTGGATGCCACCCTGATCCAGGGCGAACGCCGCGTCGACGACTCCGCGACCTACCCGATGGCCGTCGTCGAACGCCTCGGCACCTACGGTCTCGCGATCGCCGACGACGACGTCGTGCGCGTGGGCACCCCCGATGAACCCCTCACCACGGTCGACGGCGAGATCGGCGCGAGCGGAGCGCCCACCGAGGTGTCGGGCTGGACCGTCGTGCCGCGTGCCGAGGTGCTCACCGACCCCGCGGTGCAGGAAGCCGCGGCAGCGCTGCGGGTTCCCCTCTCGGACGACCCCAACGACGGCGCGCTCCGCACGCGCGACGGATCGACCGCGACGGTCTACGCCTCGACCCTCGTGTGGGACGAGCAGGCGCAGACCATCACCGACACCACCACGGGCACGGTCTACTCTGCGACCGACCGCGGCACCTTCACCTCCGCGGACGGGCAGAGCCTGCCCACCGGCTGGTACGTCAACGTCGGGTTCGAGAACTTCCTGCGGGTGTTCACCGACGGCGCCCTCCTGCAGCCTCTGCTGTCGGTCACCGGGTGGACGTTCGCGTTCGCGATCCTGTCGGTGGTGATCAGCTTCGGCCTGGGGCTGCTGTTCGCGATGATCTTCAACGACCCGCGCGTGCGCGCCCGGAAGTTCCTGAGGACGCTCTTCATCCTCCCGTACGCCTTCCCCGCGTTCATGTCGGCACTGCTGTTCCGCGGCATGTTCAACTCGGAGTTCGGCGTCATCAACGACGTCTTCTTCTTCGGCCTGCCGATCAACTGGCTCGGCGACCCGGTGCTGGCGAAGCTCGCCGTGCTGTGGGTCAACGTGTGGCTCAGCTACCCGTACTGGTTCCTCGTCTGCACGGGAGCGTTGCAGGCGCTGCCGTCCGACACCCTGGAGGCCGCCCAGCTCGACGGTGCCGGCCGCTGGCGTTCCTTCCGCTCGATCGTGCTGCCGCTGCTGCTCGTGTCGACCGCTCCGCTGGCGATCTCGTCGTTCGCGTTCAGCTTCAACAACTTCACCGTCATCTACATGTTCAACAACGGCGGGCCGGCGATACCCGGCGCGCCCTACGCGCTGGGGTCGACCGACATCCTCATCTCGGCGATCTACGACATCTCCGGCGTCTCGGGCGGAGCTGCCGACTACGGCCTCGCGAGCGCCCTGTCGATCGTCGTCTTCGTGGTGGTCGGGGTCATCTCGGCGATCGCGTTCCGTCAGACCCGCAAGCTGGAGGAGTTCGCATGACCGTCACCGCACGCGGCACCGGGCGCGACGCCGCCCGCAGCACCCCCGCGAGAAAGCGCCGCTGGCTCGCCGAGGTCGGTTGGAAGTACCCCGTCGCCGCCGTCATCGCGTTCTACGCGCTGTTCCCGCTGGTCTACGTGCTCTCGGCCTCCCTCAACCCGCGCGGCAGCCTCGCCTCGTCGAACGCGCTGTTCTCGGCGGTCGACTTCTCGAACTACGCCGCCCTCTCGGGCACGAGCTACTGGACGTGGGTGGGCAACACCCTCTTCATCGGCGGCGTCGCCTCGGTCGGTGCGGTGCTCATGGGCGCCGCCGGGGCGTACGCGTTCTCTCGCTTCCGCTTCTCGGGCCGGCGGGCGAGTCTCACGGGCCTGCTCATCGTGCAGATGTTCCCGCAGGCGCTCGCGTTCGTCGCGATCTTCCTGATGCTGCTGACCATCGGAGAGGTCGTCCCCGCTCTCGGCATCAACTCGAAGCTCGCGCTCATCTGCGTCTACCTCGGCGGAGCGCTGGGAGCCAACACGTTCCTCATGTACGGCTTCTTCAACACGATCCCGATCGAGATCGACGAATCGGCCAAGATCGACGGCGCGACGCACGCGCAGATCTTCTGGAAGCTGATCATGCCGCTGGTGACGCCGATCCTCGCGGTCGTCGCGCTGCTGGCCTTCATCGCCGCCTTCGGCGACTACATCCTGGCGCGCATCGTCCTCGTCTCCGAGGACAACTGGACCCTCGCCGTCGGCATGTACCAGTGGGTCTCGAATCAGCTCACCTCCCGGTGGGGCCTGTTCGCCGCGGGCTCTGTGCTCGCGTCGATCCCGGTGCTCGCCCTCTTCCTGTCGCTGCAGCGCTACATCGTCGGCGGCCTCACCCAGGGGTCGGTCAAGGGCTGAGCCCGACCGCCCCCTCCCCCGATCGATGGAGATCCGGATGCCGAAACACCCCCGTCCCACGGCCCTCGCGGCCCTGACCCTCGGCGCCGCCCTCGCGGTGGCGCCCCTCACGGCGGCTCGGGCCGCGCCCGCCGACGAGCCGGTCGAGGCGGGGATCACCGTCCCGCGCGTCGAGGGCCTGGCATCCGACTTCGCCCTCGGCGTCGACGTGTCGTCGGTGCTCTCGCTCGAGGAGTCGGGCGTGGTCTTCCGCGACGACGAGGGCTCCCCCGCCGACCTGTTCGAGGTGCTCGTCGACCACGGCGTGACCGACGTGCGCGTGCGCGTGTGGAACGACCCCTTCGACGCCGAAGGTCGCGGGTACGGCGGCGGCAACGTCGACGTCGACCGGGCGGTCGAGATCGGCCGGCGGGCCACCGCCGCGGGCCTCGGCGTCGCCGTCGACTTCCACTACTCCGACTTCTGGGCCGACCCCGCCAAGCAGAAGGCGCCGAAGGCGTGGGCCGGGAGGGATGCCGTCGAGACGGCGGACGCGGTCGGTGGCTTCACCCGCGAGGCGCTCACCGCGTTCGTCGGCGCCGGGGTCGATGTGCAACTGGTGCAGGTGGGCAACGAGACCAACGGCGGCGTCGCCGGGGTGACCGGCTGGCCCGACATGGCGCGGGTCTTCTCGGCCGGCTCAGCCGCCGTGCGCGCCGTGACACCCGACGCCCTCGTCGCGGTGCACGTGACGAACCCCGAGCGGCCGGGTCATTACGCGGAGTACGCCGCCCAGCTCGCGGCGAACGACGTCGACTACGACGTGTTCGCCTCGTCGTACTACCCGTTCTGGCACGGCACGACCGAGAAC
>JARBUN010000001.1 GCA_029239635.1 Microbacterium sp.
GGGTGGGCAGATGCCGCTGCACATGCGCACCCCGAAGCTCCGCGGCTTCAAGAACCCGTTCCGCGTCGAGTACCAGGTCGTGAACCTGGACAAGCTCGCCGAGCTCTACCCGCAGGGGGGCGACGTGACCGTCGCCGGCCTCGTGGCCAAGGGCGCCGTCCGCAAGAACGAGAAGGTCAAGGTGCTCGGCACCGGCGACATCTCGGTCGCGCTGACCGTCTCGGTCGACAAGGTCTCCGGCTCCGCTGAGCAGAAGATCGTCGCCGCCGGCGGCACCGTCAACTGACGCCCGAACCCCGGAGGGGCCGGCGGCCTTACGGCCGTCGGCCCCTTCTGGGTTAGTCTGATTTGGTGTGCGCCTGCGGCGCGCCGAGATCGTTCTGGAGGAATCCTCTTTGTTCAGCGCCATCGCGCGGGTTTTCCGCACGCCCGACCTGAGGCGGAAGATCGCCTTCACGCTGGGCATCATCGCCATCTACCGGCTCGGTGCCCACGTCCCGTCGCCGTTCGTCGACTTCCCCAACGTCCAGCAGTGTCTGAGCGACTCCGGGAGCACCGAGGGATTGCTCTCGCTGGTGAACCTGTTCTCCGGTGGCGCTCTGCTGCAGCTGTCGATCTTCGCGCTCGGCGTCATGCCGTACATCACCGCCACGATCATCGTGCAGCTGCTGCGCGTCGTCATCCCGCACTTCGAGACCCTCTACAAGGAGGGTCAGGCGGGCCAGGCCAAGCTGACGCAGTACACGCGTTACCTGACGATCGCCCTCGCGCTTCTGCAGTCGACCACCCTGGTCACCGTCGCGCGTTCCGGCCAGCTCTTCGGCTCCGCCGGCATCCCCGAGTGCCAGCAGCTCCTCACCAACGACGTCTGGTGGGCTCAGCTGCTCATGATCATCACGCTGACCGCCGGCACGGGTCTGGTCATGTGGTTCGCCGAGCTGGTGACGGAGCGCGGTGTCGGTAACGGCATGTCGATCCTCATCTTCACCTCGATCGCGGCGACCTTCCCCGCTGCGATGATGTCGATCCTCAACTCGCGCGGCGTCGAGATCTTCCTCCTCGTCCTGGCCGTGGGCATCGTGGTCGTCGCGCTCGTCGTGTTCGTCGAGCAGTCCCAACGCCGTATCCCGGTGCAGTACGCCAAGCGCATGGTGGGTCGCCGAACGTATGGCGGCACCAACACCTACATCCCGATCAAGGTCAACATGGCCGGTGTCGTGCCCGTGATCTTCGCGTCCTCGCTGCTGTACATCCCGGCGCTCATCGCCCAGTTCAACCAGCCGCAGGCCGGTCAAGAGCCGGCGCCGTGGGTCACGTGGATCTCGCAGTACCTCACGCGTGGTGACCACCCGCTCCACATGCTGATCTACTTCCTGCTGATCGTGGGCTTCACGTACTTCTACGTGGCCATCACCTTCAACCCGGTCGACGTCGCCGACAACATGAAGAAGTACGGCGGATTCATTCCCGGTATCCGCGCCGGTCGTCCGACCGCCGAGTACCTCGACTACGTCCTGACGCGCATCACGCTGCCCGGATCCATCTACCTCGGCCTCATCGCGCTCCTGCCGCTCGTGGCATTGGCCACGGTCGGCGCCAACCAGAACTTCCCGTTCGGCGGCGCCTCGATCCTGATCATCGTGGGTGTCGGCCTCGAGACGGTGAAGCAGATCGACGCGCAGCTGCAGCAGCGTCACTACGAAGGGCTCCTCCGATGACGGCGCGTCTGTTGATCGTCGGCCCTCAGGGGTCGGGCAAGGGGACGCAGGGCGTCCGCATCGCGGAGGCCTTCGGCATCCCCGTGGTCTCGACCGGCGATGTCTTCCGGGCGAACGTCGCGGAAGGCACCGACCTGGGCAAGCAGGTGACCTCGATCATCGATGCCGGCGACCTCGTTCCCGACGAGCTGACGAGCGCGGTCGTGCGCGACCGCCTGTCGCAGCCCGACGCGGGGGAGGGGTTCCTCCTCGACGGCTACCCGCGCAACCTCGCGCAGGTCATGCACCTCGATGAGTTCCTCGGCGGGCGTGACGAGTCTCTCGACGCCGTGATCGCGCTCGTGGTCCCGCGGGACGAGTCGCTGGCCCGACTGACCGCCCGTGCGGCCGAGCAGGGACGCGCGGACGACACGGCCGAGGCCATCGAAACCCGTCTGAACATCTACGAACGCGAGACCGCTCCGATCCTCGGCGTGTACGGCACGCGGGGCATCGTCGACGAGATCGACGGTGTCGGCGGGCTCGACGAAGTGACGGAGCGGATCTTCGCGGCGCTCGACGCACGCGGTCTCCACCGTCGTACGGCTGAGTGACAGTGGTCTTCCGCTCGTCGATCTACAAGAAGCCCGCGCAGTTGCGCGCGATGATCGAGCCGGGTCTCATCACGGCGGCTGCGCTGGATGCCGTTCGGGCGTTGATCGCGCCGGGCGTGACGACGCTCGAGCTCGACGCCGAAGCTGCGCGGGTCATCGCCGCGCGCAGCGCGGTGTCGAACTTCCAGATGGTGCGGGGATACCGCCACACGATCTGCGCCTCGGTGAACGAGCAGGTGGTCCACGGCATCCCGGACGATCGGCCCCTGCAAGCCGGTGACATCCTGTCGATCGACGCGGGCGCGGAGTTCCGCGGGTGGAACGGCGACTCCGCCTTCACGGTCATCGTGCCCGGCGACGCTCCCGAGGAGATCGTCGCTCCCCGCCGCCGGCTGTCGGAGGTCACGGAGGGCTCGCTGTGGGCGGGTATCGCCGCTCTCAGCAGGGCGTCGCACCTCGCGGAGGTGGGGGCCGCCATCGAGGCGTACATCGACGAGAACGCGCCCGCCGGGGGCTACGGCATCCTGCGGGACTACGTCGGGCACGGGATCGGACGCAAGATGCACGAGTCGCCGAGCGTCTTCAATTACGCCGTCGACGACCGCGGGCCCGAAGTGCGTCCGGGACTCGCCGTCGCGATCGAGCCCATGGTCGTCATCGGTGATCAGGCGACCGAGGTCGAGGACGACGGTTGGACCGTGTCCACGGTCGACGGCACCGACGGCTCCCATTGGGAACATAGCGTCGCCGTGCACGATGGAGGCATCTGGGTTCTCACCGCGCCCGACGGTGGTGCAGAAAAACTGGCGCCCTTCGGTGTGGTGCCGAAGGAGATCGATTGATGATGATGGCTGCGGCACGCAAGGCCACGAACTGGTTCGCGATCGGCATCACGGCCGCGGCGGTGGTGATCGTCCTGGTGGTGGGAGGCGTCGTGTGGTTCGCCAACAGCCAGGCGACCTCGGCGGGCACTCTGCCGCAGTCCTCGGCGGTCAACACGGACACCGGCGCGATCGCGGTCGGCTCCGGCTCGAAGACGGTGGACACGTACGTCGACTTCATGTGCCCCATCTGCAACTCCTTCGAGCAGTCCTACGGACCCACGTTGCAGTCGCTCGTCGATGACGGCACGATCACGCTGAACATCCACCCGATCTCTATCCTCGACCGCTCCTCGCAGGGAACGCAGTACTCGACGAGGTCGGCGAACGCGGCCTACTGCGTCGCGGTCGACAACCCCGCGAACGTGTCCGCCTTCGTGAAGGCCATGTACGCGCAGCAGCCGACGGAGGGGACATCCGGCCTGGACGACGCCACCATCGCCTCGATCGCGACGAGTGCGGGCGCTTCGGATGCCGTGACCTCGTGCATCAATGACGGCACGTACGAGAAGTACGTGACCGCCATGACCCGTCAGACTCCGATCCAGTCGGGCGCGAGCGGCGTCTCGACGCCGACGATCGTCGTCAACGGCACGCTGCTGACGAACAAGACCGACCTGACGGGTGACCCGCAGAAGGACATCGTCGCCCGTCTGAACGGCTGACGACACTCCCGGCGAGTTGCCGGGTCGGGCATTACCACGTATGCTTGATCTTTGGTGCGTTGCGCCTTCATTGGCGTGTCGAAGTACCGAATCCCCATCCACCGCAGACCGGCCGGTCTGCAACTGAGCGTGAGCGAGTTTATGGCGAAGAAAGACGGTGTCATCGAGATCGAGGGCACGGTGTCCGAGGCACTGCCCAACGCGATGTTCCGTGTCGAACTGACCAACGGCCACAAGGTGCTCGCCACCATTTCGGGCAAGATGCGGCAGAACTACATCCGCATCATCCCCGAGGACCGTGTCGTCGTCGAGCTGAGCCCCTACGACCTCACCCGCGGTCGTATCGTCTACCGCTACCGCTGAGTCCGGCCGAGAAGTAACGAACCGCCCCCGGCGGGTTCGAAGACAGCGAAACAGGAACATCATGAAGGTCAACCCCTCCGTCAAGCCCATCTGCGACCACTGCAAGGTGATCCGTCGCCACGGGCGCGTGATGGTGATCTGCAAGAGCAACCCGCGCCACAAGCAGCGCCAGGGCTGAGCTTTCAGCTCGACGTCATTTCCAACTGAATACACCGGCAGGATCAGAACCCGTCCGCGTCAGCGGCCGGGGGACACCTCGGGGCGGAGGCCCGAGCACCGATCCTGCTCCACACCTCCAACACACTCTGAGGAGAGCCGCATGGCACGTCTTGCCGGCGTCGACATCCCGCGCGATAAGCGCGTGGTGATCGCACTTACTTACATCTACGGCGTGGGCCGCACCCGCTCCGTCGAGATCCTGAACGCAACCGGCATCAGCCAGGACATCCGCGTCAAGGACCTCACCGACGACCAGCTGGTCGCGCTCCGCGACCACATCGAAGGCACCTACAAGGTGGAGGGTGACCTCCGTCGCGAGGTCGCCGCCGACATCCGCCGCAAGGTCGAGATCGGTTCCTACGAGGGCCTGCGCCACCGCCGCGGCCTCCCCGTGCGCGGTCAGCGCACGAAGACGAACGCGCGTACCCGCAAGGGTCCCAAGCGCACCGTCGCCGGCAAGAAGAAGGCGCGCTAGGCCTCCGCCGGCGCAGGATTCAGGAGAACCGCACATGGCACAGGCCAAGTCTGCCGCGCGCAAGCCGCGCCGCAAGGAGAAGAAGAACATCGCCGTGGGTCAGGCCCACATCAAGTCGACGTTCAACAACACCATCGTTTCGATCACCGACCCCTCGGGCGCCGTCATCAGCTGGGCTTCGTCCGGCGGTGTCGGGTTCAAGGGCTCGCGCAAGTCGACGCCGTACGCCGCCGGCATGGCCGCCGAGTCGGCCGCCCGCCAGGCGCAGGAGCACGGTGTCAAGAAGGTCGACGTCTTCGTGAAGGGACCGGGTTCGGGTCGTGAGACCGCGATCCGCTCGCTCACCGCGGCCGGCCTCGAGGTCGGCTCGATCCAGGACGTGACGCCGCAGGCCCACAACGGCTGCCGTCCACCGAAGCGTCGCCGCGTCTGACGCGTCTGTTCCCGGGGAGCTCCTGGCTCCCCGGGAACGCCGCGCTCACGCGCGATTCAGACTTCCGGATGCCCTGTCGCACCGCCGACGTCATCGTCGGGTCCGGCGGCATCCAGCGAGTACAACTCAACACCTCACCCCATTACACGTGTCATATAGCGGGCACGTGATCGAAAGGAACACATAGTGCTCATCGCACAGCGTCCCACTCTGACCGAGGAGAAGGTCGGGGAGTTCCGCAGTCGTTTCGTCATCGAGCCCCTCGAGCCCGGCTTCGGTTACACCATCGGCAACGCCCTGCGTCGCAGCCTGCTGTCGTCGATCCCCGGTGCAGCCGTCACGAGCATCCGTATCGACGGCGTCCTGCACGAGTTCAGCACGATCCCGGGCGTGAAGGAAGACGTCACCGAGATCATCCTGAACATCAAGCAGCTGGTCGTCTCCAGCGAGCGTGACGAGCCCATCACGGCCTACCTGCGCAAGACCGGCTCCGGCGAGGTCACGGCCGCGGACATCTCGGCTCCGGCCGGGGTCGAGGTGCACAACCCCGATCTGGTCATCGCGACCCTCAACGACACCGCGAAGTTCGAGCTCGAGCTCACCATCGAGCGCGGCCGCGGCTACGTGTCGGCCACGCAGAACCGCAACGAGTACGCCGAGGCCGGCCAGATCCCGATCGACTCGATCTACTCGCCCGTCCTGAAGGTCAGCTACCGCGTCGAGGCCACCCGTGCCGGCGAGCGTACGGACTTCGACAAGCTCGTCCTCGACGTCGAGTCGAAGCCCTCCATCGCTCCCCGTGACGCCGTCGCGTCGGCGGGTCGCACGCTCACCGAGCTCTTCGGCCTGGCGCGCGAGCTGAACGTCGAGGCTGAGGGCATCGAGATCGGCCCCGCGCCGGTCGAGACCGTTCTCTCGAACGAGCTGTCGATGCCGATCGAGGATCTCGATCTGTCGGTCCGCTCGTACAACTGCCTCAAGCGCGAGGGCATCAACACGGTGTCCGAGCTGGTCGCCCTCTCGGAGACCCAGCTGATGAACATCCGCAACTTCGGTCAGAAGTCGGTCGACGAGGTGCGCGACAAGCTCGTCTCGCTCGGCCTGTCGCTCAAGGATTCGGTGCCCGGCTTCGACGGCGCCCAGTTCTTCGGCGGCTACGACGAAGAAACCGTCTGACCCCGTCGGACCCGACCGAACCTTCCCACTGGAGTAACACGACATGCCTAAGCCCACGAAGGGTCCCCGCCTCGGAGGCGGCCCGGCCCACGAGCGTCTGCTTCTCGCGAACCTCGCTGCAGCGCTGTACACGCACAAGTCCATCAAGACGACCGAGACGAAGGCCAAGCGCCTCCGCCCGCTCGCTGAGCGCCTCATCACGTTCGCCAAGCGCGGCGACCTGCACGCGCGTCGCCGCGTGCTGAGCGTGATCGGTGACAAGGAAGTTGTGCACACCCTGTTCACCGAGATCGCGCCGCTGGTGGCCGAGCGTGACGGCGGCTACACCCGCATCACCAAGGTCGGCAACCGCAAGGGTGACAACGCCCCCATGGCCGTCATCGAGCTCGTTCTCGAGCCCGTGACCAAGAAGCCCTCCTCGTCGAAGGCCGCCGCGGCTCCTGCTGCTGCTGCCCCGGCGGAAGAGCCCGCTGCCGAAGAGGTCGTCGCCGAGGAGGCCCCCGCCGCTGACGCGTCCGCCGAGGCCGGCGCCGAGTCGCAGGACGAGGGTGCCGCAGCCGAGGACGCCGTGGCGGACGACGCCAAGGCCTGAGCCTCGCTCTCGCACGAAGCCCTCACCCTGTCGGGGTGAGGGCTTCGTCGTGTTTGCGGCTCCCCGTAGGCTTGTGGGGTGCGTCTGCGACTCGACATCTCCTACGACGGAACGCACTTCCGTGGATGGGCTCGTCAACCGGGGCTACGGACGGTCCAGGGCGTCCTGGAAGAGGCCCTCGCCCGTATCCTGGGAGGTGATCCTCGGCTCGTCGTGGCCGGGCGCACCGACGCCGGCGTGCACGCGTCCGGCCAGGTCGCTCACCTTGACCTGGATGCCGAACAGCAGGCGAGACTCCCGCGCCGACGTCGCGACGGCGATGAGGCAGACGCGGTCGCGGCCCTCGCCGGGCGCGTGCGCGGCGTTCTCGGCGCCTACCCGGACGTGACGGTTCACCGCACGTCGTCCGCCCCGGAAGGCTTCGACGCACGGTTCTCCGCGGTATGGCGTCGCTACTCCTATCGGATCGCCGATACGCAGACCGGGTACGCGCCGCTGGAGCGGCTCCGGACGACCTCGGTCAGGACCTCGCTCGACGTGGATGCCATGCACGCCGCGGCCCAGCGGCTCATCGGCCTCCACGACTTCGCCGCCTACTGCAAGGCCCGCGAAGAGGCGACGACGATCCGTACGCTCCTCGAGTACGACTGGCGGCGCGGCGACGATGGCATCCTCGTCGCGAAAGTCCGCGCGGACGCCTTCTGCCACAGTATGGTCCGTGCGCTCGTGGGTGCCTGCGTCGCGGTGGGGGAGGGGCGCCTCGACGTCGAGGATGTGGTCAGGATCCGCGACGAGGGGCAGCGCACCGCCGATACGAAGGTCCTTGCGGCGCGTGGTCTCGTCCTCGCCGAAGTCGGGTACCCGGAGGACGAGCTTCTCGCGGCCCGAGCAGAGCAGACCCGCAACCGCAGGGACGCGGACGACATCGGGGCGTGACGCGCCCGCGATCCGTTCGCAACCCCCGTCCCGTCGGCGACCGCGGCTCTAGGCTGAAACCGTCATGAAGGTCATCTCGTACAACCTCCGCAAGCACCGCGCCGCGGTCGAGCTGTCGAAGCTCGTCGACGAGCACGCCATCGACGTGTTGTGCCTCCAAGAGTGCGATACGCGCGACATCCCCTCCGAGATCGCGGGTCTGCGCCTCGCCGAGGCGACCCAGCGCAACCGTCTGGGGCTGGCCGTCTACTACCGCGAGAACAGCTTCCACGCCGTGGAGGTGCGGGCTCTCGCACTCAAGAAGTCGTTGCACGACTACGTGCTGAAGCCGGCCGAGGAGCGCATGCTCGGGGTCCGTCTGCGCGACATCGACAACGGACGCGAGGTGATCGTGGCGTCCTTCCACGCGGCACCGCTGACCGCGTTGAACTCACTCCGGCGGCATCAGATCCGCACGGCGCTGAGCGAGCTCCAGAACCTCGGTCCCGGGCTCCCCGCGCTGATGGTCGGGGACTACAACTACCCGGTCTTCAAGGAGCATCTCGGGCAGAAGGTGCGGGACCAGGGCTACGAACTCACGCTGAGCGACGCACGGACGTACACGAGGTATCGGTTCTTCCGCGGACACTATGATTTCGCGACGTCCGTGGGTTTCGACATCGCGCACATTCGGACCCTCCCGCAGGGGCTGAGTGATCATCTGCCGATCCTCATCACGGCAGAGGTGTCGACGTCGCACGCTCCCACCGGTTCCTGAGGAGACGACAGAACCATCTGCACACGAAAAGGGGGGGATCACCCAGACAGGTGATCCCCCCCTTTTCTTGCGCGTGAGGGTCAGACGGTCGCCGGGCGCCGGCGGCGCAGGACAGCTCCGACGCCGACAGCTGCTCCGGTGACGATCAACGCGCCGCCGGCGATCCACAACCCGGCCGTGGTGCCGCCGTCGATCCCCGTCTTCGCGAGGGTGCTGGTGGACGGCGGGGTGGACGGCGAGGCGCTTTCCTTCGAGACGACCACGCGCGCGTGGAGAACCTTGCCGCTGACCGTCCCCGTGAAGGTCAGGTCGTAGGTGCCGATGGCGTTCGAGGGGAAGACGATCGGCACGGCGAGTGCGCCGGCCTTCGCACGGGTACGCAGGACCGTGTTCGTTTCGATCGCTGTCTTGACCATGCCGAGCGTCGCGCCCGACGCGTTTTCTCCGGTGATGGAGATCAACACGTCCTCGTCGTCTGTGAACGGTGCACCGTTCGTCGTGAAAGTCGAGGTCTGTCCGGGAGCGATCGTGCTCGGTGTCGCGATGGCGGCGGACGGATCGACGTAGGCGTTGGCGGCGGTCGGCGCCAACAGAGCGACTGCGGCCAGCGAGAGAGCGGCGGCAGCGCGGAGGATCGTGGTTTTCATGGTGGGTCCCCATCTCGGTGGCACGTGTGGCCGGCGGAAGTCGAAGAGCGACCCGTTTGATCTCAGCGGTTGAGGATCGCCCTCGGGCAGTCTTTCGGAGGGCCGGGCCGGGGAGCCGTGCGGGGAACGTGTATTCACGAACGAGGCTGATGGACTTCACCAGGGGCGTCGCCTCGAGAGGCATGGCACCGGGCGCCCGGCGGCGCTACCCCGCCGCGACACAGCCTTCGACCACGTTCCCGATGGCGGGGCTTCCGATCGTCGGGGTGACTCTCGCGTCGATCCGTGTCGTCCGGGGCGTCGACACCCGGAGATCGAGATGAGCCTGTTGTCCGGGGGCCAGCTGCACGGACCACTTCACCACCTGGCGGCCCTGCTCCGCACCTCCCGCGAAGCCGGCCGCCACCCCCTCCGTGGTCGACGTGCGCTCCTCGAGTCGTGCCCCGGCGGGGAGGTAGACGTAGACGCCCGTCAGCGCCTCGCCCACCGGGACCCCGTACGCGCCCTCGCCGGTCACGTAGGGCGAGAGGGTGCCGGGATCAGGGGCGTCGTTGCGCAACGTCACGCTCAGGGCCGCGGAATCCGGTCCGCACCACGCGACGTCGACCGTGGGATGAAGGTAGAAGTCCATCTTCGATCCGGTGCCGTCGTCGAGGTACACCCCGAAGGTCGTCCGGGTGGCGTCGGTGGTGGGCAGCGTGCCTTGCAGCGTCGTGTCATCGAGGACCGCCTGGTCGTCGGCATCCGCGTTCCACAGGAGCAGGCGATCCTCCGAGGCGGCGCGGCTGAGCGCATCGACCAGCTCGCGAGGATCGGCGCGCCCCTCGGCGAGAGCGGCGAACACGGCGGCGGAGGCCGCGCGGAAGAACGCGTCCTGCTGCGCGGGGTCGGGGTAGCGCCGGTAGACCTCCTGCAGCAGGAGGGGGACGGCGTTGTCCGCGGTGAGTTCGTCGCCCGTGGGGAGGGTGACAGGGCCCGTCGCCGTGAGCATGTAGCCGAGGGTGACGGGGTCGAGCGCGATCACCCCGTCGACGTCTCGTCCGCGGAGGCGCCGCCACATCTCCCGCGCGATCGGCGCGCCGACGGTGAAGTCGGGGATCTGCGTGACGTTCTGGATGAAGCGAGCCGGCCGGGTGTCGTAGAGGTCGCGCACCTCGGCGGGGAGATCGACGACCGGTTGCTCTGCTCCGGGTGGGAAGTCGGCCGCCGAGGCCTGGTCGACCAGCTCGATGCGTCCGCCATCGGTGTCGATCTGGGCCAGGGCTCCGACGATCCCGCCGAGCGAGCGCCACTCCGCGTTGTTCTGGAAGAGCACCAGATACGACCGCGGCCCGTCGGCGCCGAGCATGGTGGGGATCAACCGGGCTGCGCGGTGGAGGGCATCCGCCGAGTTCGCCGCCGTGTCGACCAGATCGCGCGCCCGCGTCACGCCGTCGCGCAGCGGTCCGAGGAGAGAACGGGTGTCGATGGCGGACAGCTCGGCCGTGGCCGTATGGAGCTGGGCCGACGCGGTGCCGGCGACAGGTTCGAGCGCGGAGATCACCTCGATGTCGAAAGCGCCGTCCTTCGGCCGGAGTGCCTCGTCGGACAGCCCGGATGCGGCGGTCGCCAACGGACCGAGACCGTCGGAGACGGCGTCGTCGAGAGTCGCCGACGTCACCGCGAGGGCGCTGAGTTGCGGCCCGATCCAGGGGAGTGTCTCGGCGAGCGACCAGATCGGGTCGCTCGTGAGCTCTCGCGCCGCGGAGGTCTCCTCACGCACCGTCGAGAGGACGGGGGCGAGGGTGGGAGGGTCGTCGATGTCGCTTGCGGCATCCTGGACGGCCCGCTGAGCGGCCGTCAGGTGGGTGACAGCGAGACCCCCTCTCACGCCGACCCACAGGGTCGCGAAGAGGCCCAGGACCAGGGCCGCTGCCGCGCACCAGGCGAAGACCCGCCCGGCCCGGGCCGCCGGTCGATGGTCGTACGTATCCGTCACGCAGGAACAATACGGCGCTCCCGTCCGGGGCCGGGGCCAGGGTCGCACGGCTCACCCTAGACTTAACCCGGATCGGGGAGGGTGCATGCGGAACAGGGTGCGAAAGGGGCGTGTCGCGCTCGGCGCGATGATCGGACTGATGACGATCGCCGTCGCAGGTTGCGGTGCTCCGCCCTGGGCCCAAGGCGGGGGCGCCGGTTCCGCGTCTCCGACGCCGTCGCAGGTCTCCACCCCGGCGCCTCAGCCGGTGGCCAACGACCTTTCGAGCGGGTCGACGCAGAAGACCGTCACCGCGGGGGCGGTGTCCGCGACGGTGAACTACTGGTCGACGCTGTCCATGGACAAGTGGACACCGACGGCGCTCAAACCGGTGAGCCTTTCCATGGTCACCACGGTGACTCCGGACGACGGTCAGAAGGTCTATCTCCAGCGCGCGACGATGACCGCCGTGCCCGGGAACGAGACGCAGTCGTTCGCGCCGCTCGCCGCGCAGACCGATCAGTCGAACGCACCCGGCTACCTGGTCCTCGCGCCGTACAGCTACTCCCAGACCTTCAACGTCGGTGAGGTGCCCGCCGAGGCGACCTTCGTCACCCTTCAGTTCACCTACGAGTACCTCGTCCAGGCGACGCCGACGTCGGACGAGTACGCCAAGCAGACGGCCAGCGACACGCTCACGGTGGCCATCGCGCGGAGCGGGTCCGCGGGCTGACTCAGAGCCGCACGCGCTCCCAGCGGTCGCCGCCGAGGCGCCGCGCCGTCGCCGCTGCGGCATCGGCCTGATCGATCAGGGCGTCGAAATCGTAGTCCGCCGCCTCCGCGGGGACCCATCCCACACTGGCCGAGAGCTGGACGGCGATCCACGAGGTGGCATCCATCTCGGTGAACTGTCGAAGGACGGTCCGGACGTACTCGCGCACCACCGGATCGGGGCGTGCCACGAGGACCACGAGATGACCGCTCGCCTTCCGACCGATGTCGGCTTCCGCGGGGAACGCCCCGGTGACGACCGCCTCGAACGCGGAGGTGATGTGCGACCAGTTGTTATCGCCCGCCGCGCTGCGAAGGTGCGCCGGATCGTCCACCTGGATCGAGAGCGCCACCCATCCGGACTCGCCGGCCCGACGGGCGCGGACCAGACGATCGGATGCCGTGACGGCGAACTGCGGCCACTCGGTCGCCGCGAGCGTGTACCCGGGGGAGGCGGACGTGAAGTACAGCAGGCTGACGGTGGCGCAGACGAGGTAGATGAGCATCGCGAGCCCGTTGAGCAAGCGGGGGAGCTGTAGGTCGCCGACGGCCGCGGGCGCGGCGATCGCCGAGATGATGCTCGCCAACGCGAGCGCGACGAATCCGGCGGACACGATGAGAAGCGGCAGCATCAGCCGTTCCCGGGAGTCGGCGGAGCGACGGAGCTCGAAGATGGTCAATCCGGCGAAGACGGCCGCGCCGAGGAACGCCAGGCGGAAGGCCAGCCCGTAGACGGTGGCATCCGCGGTGAGGACGAACAGGGCCGCCGAGCAGACCGCCTGCACTCCGCCCAGCCAGGGGAGGGCGCGCACACCACGACGCGCGCGGAATCCCGACCAGATGAGGGCGGGAGCGCCGAGGATCAGACCGAGACCCACGCGGCGGAGAGACTCGTCGCCCGTCGCCACACCCACCACGGACGTCCAGGTGCTGGTCATCGCGAGCAGGAAGGCCAGCGACCAGAGCAGAGCCGCCCGGGAGGGACGGGGGAGGAACCCCAGGCTGACGATCATGATCGACGCCAGGGTGGTGACGGTGGCCTGCGCGAGGCTGAGGTTCGCGAGGGTCTCGACCGCTGTCATTCCTCCCCGTCCTTCGCCGGGACGGGCAGGACCACCGTGACCGTGGTGCCGGATCCGAGGTCGCTCTCGAGAGTCACCGAGCCGCCGTTCTCTTCGATGATCCCGCGGACGATCCCCATGCCGAGTCCCGTTCCGGGAGTCGAGCTGTCGCGGGCGGCCCGTGAACGGAAGTACGGGTCGAAGATGCGCGGCAGGTCTTCGGCGGGGATGCCGATGCCGGTGTCGGCGAAACGCAGCACCACGCTGTCGTCGCCGACCTCTGCCGAGAGGTGCACCGAGCCGCCGCCGGGCGTGTACTTGATGGCGTTGCTCAAGATGTTGTCGAAGGCCTGGCGGAGGCGGAAGGCGTCTCCCACGACCTCCGCGGCACCGGGGAGATCGTCGAGGATGGTCACGCGACGAGCGGCGGCGGCGGGTCGGAAGGATTCGAGCGAGGAGGCGATGATGCGCGTCGCGTCGGCGGTCTTCGGGGTGTCCTTCTCGCGGAACACCCCGCGGGAGTTCGCGAGGATCTCGGAGATGAGCTTCTGCATGCGCTCGCCCGCGCCGGCGATGACCTCGAGCTGCTCCCGGACCTTCGGGGAGAGACCAGGGTCGTCCAGAGCGAGATCGGCGTGACCGATGATCGCCGTCAGCGGGTTGCGCAGTTCGTGCGAGACCGTCGCAGCCAAGCGATCGCGCGCGCGTTCGGCTTCGATGAGGGCGGTGATGTCGTGGACGATCAGCAGCGTGCTCTCCGGCTCATCGGAGGAGACCAGTCGCCGCGTCGAGGCCGAGAGGGCATGCCAGTTGCCGTCGGCGTCGAAGAGCCAGGCCCGCTCGTCGTCGAACTGCTCTCCGCGCGCCGCCCGGGCGAAGGGGCGTTCCGATTCGTTGAGCGGCTCGCCCTGGAGGGTCGCGTACTCCACGGCGCTCCCGGGGCGCTGCGGTTCGTCGCGGTCGATCCCGTACAGCGACAGGTAGGTGTCGTTCAGGGCGAGGATCTCGCCGTCCGCCGACATGCGCGCGATCCCGGTGTCCAGACCGTTGAGGACCTGCGAGACCCGTCGTTCCTGTCCGGTGACGCGTTGGAGGGTGCCCTGCAACCTGCTGGCCTGCCGTCGGAGCAGCTGTTTGAAGGCGCGGGTCTGCCGCGACGAGAGGTAGGCGGTGATGCCGATGAAGGTCAGTGAGAGAAGGACCACGATCAGCCGCAGCGCCGTGGCCGGTCCCGACCCGTTGGCGGCGGCGTCGATGACGATGATCACACCGACGGTCGCGAGGGTGCTGACGAGCAGGCTCACGGCGAAGTGCGTGGCGATCCAGGTGATGGGGAACACCCAGAAGAACCCGAAGCGCAGATCGGTTCCGAAGCTCAGGAGCCCGATCCCGATGATGTCCCCGAACGGGATGACGGCCACCGCGTTGCGTGGCAGACGATGCCAGGGGACGATGATCGCGACGGCGGTCAAGGCGATGACGACGCCCACGCCGGTCGAGAAGGTCCACACCGCGAACAGGGACGGCTCGAGCGCCTGCGTGAGCAACACGGTGATGACCACGCTGGCCCCGAGGACGAGTTGCAGGAGCCAGACGGACCTCGTTCGGCTGCTGGGGCTGGACCCTTCGTCGGTCTGCGGCACCCGGGCCGGCGCCGCCGACGGAACCATCCTCCCCGCTGACATTCTTCGAGTGTATCGACGGTGGTGTAGTCTTCTGCGCGCCATCCTGTCTCTGCTCGCCGTTTGTGCCCATCGGGGCACGTCGTCCGGTCAGACTCCCCCTGAGGCCTGCATCCCGCAGCGTGATGGTCGTTCAGCGACCTCTGCGCCGCGCGCTCGCCCTCGCCACCGCGCTCGTCGTCGGCCCGATCGCCCTCAGCGGGTGCACCCAGGTCGTCGACGCGTTCAACGCGTTCCAGGCACAGTCCTCGGGCAACCAGTCCGTGGTGGTGCCGTCGGCTGCCCCGCAGGTCGCCGCGTCGAGCATGCCGTTCGACTCGCAGTTCACCTACGACGGTTCGGTCACCTTGTCATCCGAGGTCGCCGATGGCCTCGAGGTCCGCTTGGATGTCTGGGCGGTGAACCCCAAGCGCACGATGGAGTGGACGTCCGCGAACGAGAAGCAGTTCGGGTTCGCCGTCAACGTGTACGACCACCGCGTCGACGAGAAGGCCGTGCTCGCCCAGAAGCGTCGCGTCTACCTCTCCTCCGTGTCGATCACCTCCCAGACCGCCCAGACCGGCGGCCAGGTGTCGAGCCCGTTCCAGTTCAGCGCCGACCCGCGCACGCTCGTGCCGTCCGACACCCAGCGGTCCGACCGCGGCCTCCTTCTGAACAGCTTCCAGGGCGGACTGCTCGTACCCACCACCTCGATCCGTCAGCTGCCGAACGACACCTACGGCATCACGCTCGAGTTCGCGCTGAACGTCGCCGTCGAGGGAGCGGCGAACACCGACACGTCGTTCAGCCAGCAGACCGTGTACCAGTACCTCCCGATCGCGATCTCGACGAACGAGACGCAGGCCGCCCCGCAGAGCACGACCACGGACTCCACCGGACGTGCTCCGGGATGGGGGCAGACCGGCGGCCAGGGCTGAGCCCGGCCCCGCGGCTCAGCGGGCGAGGCCTTGGCGCGGGCGGAGGCGTCGACTCTCCATGAGGAGCGACACTCCGTCGACGTCATCCACACGGTGATGCTCGAACGCGAGATCCGGGGTGTCGTCGTACCCGATCGCCGGCATGGCGGCGGCGAACACCTCGCTCACGGATCGCTCGACGTGCGCGGCGTCGGTGCCGGCGGGGAGAAGAAGGAACACCGTGTCCCGGGCCGGCATCCCCGTGGCGACTCCGGGGAGCGCCGCGCGGGCCGCGTCGACGAGGGACGTGAGCATCTGCTCGGCTCGATCTGAACTGTGGGCCGCCCGGATGAGGTCGAGTTCGGGCAGCCGCACGACGAACACATCGACACGGGCGTGCGCATGAAGAAGGGAAGCCGCGTCGCGCCGGAGCGCACCGCGGTCATGGGCTCGCGTGCCGGGAGCGGGGTCGTCGTCGAGCTGGCGGCCCATCTGCACGGCGGCGGCGGTCACGATCATGATCGCGAGCGCACTCACCACCGACGTGATCTCCGCGGAGGCGAGCTTCTCCCAGAGCGCCGAGTTCACTCCCGCGGTTCCGGCGACGATGAGGCGGCCGATGTTGAAGGCCGCGAAGACCCCCATCGCCGCCGCGAGAAGGACGGTTCCCCGGATCGCGTCGACCGGCCGGCGGCGCGCCTCGATCGCCGTCAAGGCGCTGAAGGCTGCGATCGCCGCCGTCTTCACGAGCATGGCCTCGTCGAGGGAGACGACGTAGGTCACGGCCAGCATGAGGATCGCGCCCGCACCCGCGCTGAGGGCCCCGATCGACGGTCGCGCGTTCAGACGTCGCACTCCGGCCCAGGCCAGTCCCGGTGCCAGCACGTTCGTCGCGTTGCCCACGGCGGCGGCGAACGTGCCGCCGCCCGTCTCTTCGAGGACGTTGAGGAAGGCGCAGGCGAGGGCGGCCAGCGCGGCGGCTCCGAAGTAGCGGACCAGTTCGGCGCGCGGGCCCCCGCGATCGTCGCCGTGGCGTCCGTGCGCCAGGAAGAGGACGGTCACGGCGAGGGCGGCGGCGGCGATGGCGGCGATGAGATCGAGGACGGCCATCTGCGGGCGCTTTCTGCTTCTGCTCCCCTGAGCGGATCTTGCGGAAATCTTGCGGCGACGATGCCGGATCGCGGCGGCCGTCTTGCGGTGAACCTACCAGAGTGGGACAGGGCCGACACGCCGCCCCCTCCGAACAGGAAGACAACCGCCATGACCGATGCGCGCAGCTTCGCCCCCCACACCAAGGCGCTCGCCTACACGTCCGACGACGTGGCCGGCGCAGCGGCCTCGGAGCATGGCTTCGCCGACGACTTCGCGGCGGTCCTGGAGAACACCTCGGTCCACCGTTCGACGATCGGCTGCGTGATCCCCGCCTACAACGAGGAAGAGTCGATCGCCGACGTGATCGAGGCGCTGCTCGGCCAGACCCGTGTGCCCGACGTCATCCATGTCGTCGTCAACAACACCTCGGACAACACCGTGAAGATCGCCTCGGAGTACAGCGGCCCCCACGAGGTCGTGACCGAGCTCGGAGAGCAGTTCACCGAGGTGTTCGTCCACGACATCGGCAAGAACCCCGACAAGAAGGTCGGCGCCCTCAACTACGGGTACTCGCTCGTGGAGGGCTACGACTACCTGCTCGGCGTCGACGGAGACACCATCGCCGACAGCAAGGCCGTCGAGTACCTCGAGACCGAAGCGGTCTCGGACTCCCGCATCGGGGGCATCTCCGCGATCTACACGATCGACGACCGCCCCATCAAGGGGCTCATCGGGAAGTTCCTGACCGCCGGTCAGCGCACGCAGTTCGCTGCGTTCAACCTCCAGAACATGCTCCGCGGCCGCAACATGGCCGTGCTCGGCGGCCAGTTCTCGATCTTCTCGACCAACGCGCTCCGCGAGGCGATGAAGCAGAACCACCAGGTCACGCCGTGGGTGAAGGACTCGGAGGTCGAGGACTCGCTGCTGTCGCTGCAGATCAAGAGCGCCGGCTACCTGACCAAGATCAGCCCGTACGCCCGCGCCGACGTGGGCGGCATGACGACGCTCTCCGGTTACGACGCCCAGCAGGTCAAGTGGACCTACGGCGCGATCGAGCTGATGTGGCCCGGCCAGCGCGGGGACACGAAGGGCCAGCCCTTCCACCCCAACCTGCGCCTGCGCTGGTTCGAGAACTTCGGCATGCTGACGAACCTGTTCGTGCGCGTGGCCTTCCTGACCCTGCTCGCCGGCTCGCTGTCGATCGGCGCGTTCGTGTTCTCGCCGCTGTGGCTCATCCCGCCGGTGATCGCCATGCTGCTGAACCTGCGCATCGCCCGCACGATGAAGGCCGTCAACCGCCGCGACATCCTCTTCGCCGTCCTGTTCTTCCCGGCGGAGATCTTCATGTGGATCCGCATCAGCCACTTCGTCCGTTCGTGGACGCGCTTCCTCTCGCGCAAGAAGGTCGACAACTGGGCCATGCAGGCGAAGGCGGAACGCGGTGGCGGACTCGGGCACTGGACCCCGATGGTCGTCCTCATCGCCGTCGCCGTCGCGCTCGCCGTGATCTGGGTCATGGTCGGCCCCATGGTGCAGTCCTCCATCCTGTGGATCGGCTGGCCGATCGTCGGCGTCGTGACGGTCCTCCAGACCCTCTTGATGTTCTCCAAGCTCGTCCGTCGCCACCACGGCTTCAAGGTCTGACGGACCCCCGATCTGATCGCGACCCGAACGCGTCAGAAACACGGATGCCTCGGCCCTGGGGAGGGTCGAGGCATCCGTCGTATCCGCGCGGAGCGCGAGGGGTCAGGGGGCGGCCATCAGCTCCGACGTGAGGCGGTATCCCACCCCGCGGACGGTCTCGATGTAGCGTGGATTGGCGGGGTTGTCGCCGAGCTTGCGCCGGAGATTCGTCATGTGGGCCTCGATCGCCCGCTTGTCCGCCTCACCGACGAAGTAGCTGGTGACGTACGACTCGCCGCGCAGCACGAGCGTGAGATCGGCCTTGCTCCGCACGCGCCGCTTGGACTCCATGAGCGTGGCCAGCAGGTCGAACTCGGTGCGGGTGAGTTCGAGCTCGTCGCCGCCGACGAGGACGATCCTGCTGTCCGGGTCGAGCTGGAGGTCGCGGTGCACGATCCAGGGCGCGCCGGTCGGCGTGACCGCCCCGTGCGAGCGGACGACGGCGTCGGTGGACGGGCGAGTCGCGAGCTCGCTGCCTGCGGCCTCCCGGGGTTCCGGGCCCTGTGAGGACGGGACGACGACAGGGACGCTGGGCGCAGCCGCGGGCGGGGCGGTGGGTGGCGCGGCAGCGGGCGCCTGCGGCTCGGCCGGGCGTGCCGCCGGGAAGGACGGACCCACGCTGTCCTGCCGCGGAGCGGCCCCGGCGCCGCCGCCCGCTCCGGAGCGCGGGCGACGCAGCAGGGCCTCGATCCGGGCGCGCAGCTCGCGCGGGCGGAAGGGCTTGACCACGTACTCGTCGGCACCGGCGCCCAGGCCGAGGACCACGTCAGCCTCTTCCTCGAGACCCGTGAGCATGATGATGTACGTGTCGCTCTGCTGCCGGATCCGGCGCGCGGCCTCGAAGCCGTCGATGCCGGGCATGTTGACGTCGAGCGTCGTGATGAGGGGCTGGTAGGCGATCACGGCGCGGACGCCGTCGATGCCGTTCCCGACGGACACCGTCGAGAATCCCGCCGCTTCCAAGACCTCGACGAGGAGATGACGGATATCCGGGTCGTCCTCGACGATCACGGCCGTCTTCAGCATCTCCGTGCTGTCGCTCATCGCACCCACTCTTCTGGTTCGCACGGAAACGTGCCCGCGTTCTCCCCCGAGACGCGGCGGCCACACGGACCGAGCCACATCTTTCCACACTTCGGCGTGCCCCCGGGCGGGGTGGTGGCGGTTCGGGCCGGTGTGTCAGCGGCTCTCGCGCGTGAGTTCGACCGCAGCGTCGGGCCACCAGGTGCCCGCCGGAGGGCCGCCGTTGCACTCGCCGTCGCTCTCGCCCGCCGGCTTGATCCAGAGTGTGGTGTCGACGACTCCGTCGCCGAACGCGCCCCCGGCCGGGCCCACGAGGCGGCCCGGGGGATTGCACCACTCCGACCCGGCCGGTCCCGCCCCGTTCCGCGAGGTGTCGATGACCGCGTGCGTTCCGCCGAGCTTCTCGGAGAGCGCGTGCGCATACGAGAACTCGGCCGCCGTGTCCTGGTAGTTCGACACGTTGAGCGCGATGCCCCGCACGTCTCCGATCAATCCCGTGGCGGAGATGAGCGCGGCCATCTCCTCGACGGGATGCCACGCGGAGTGCCCTCCATCGAGGTAGATCCAGGTGTTCGTCCCGCGGACGTTGTCCACGGCGGTGCGGAGATAACCCGCACGATCCGAGGGGGACCCGCAGGACGAGGACAGGGCGATGCTGTCGGGCTCGAGGATGACGATCTTCTGGATGTCCGGGGCATTGCGCAACGCCTCGCCGATCCTCTTCGTCCAGTCCCGGTACGCATCGGGATCGAGCCCCCCGGCGGAGTGGTTGCCGCAGTCTCGATCGGGCAGGCCGTACACGGCGACCGAGAGGGAGGCATCCTGATCCCGCGCTTCGGAAGCGAGATGGGCGATCCGGTCCCAGACCTCGTCGATCGGGTCGATCTCCGGGGTCAGCCAGTAGGTCGTGGGCTGGGCGGCGAGCCACTTCGCGGCGGCGGCCTGCTCGGGCGTGGCCGAGGGGTCGTTCGCCGCGATCGCCGCTTTCGACTCGTCGGGAGCGACGATCGTGGTGTCCACGGCGGGAGGGCGGGCGCCGAGCGTCTGGAAAAGCGACGAGACGAGGCTGCCGACGACCGCGATCCCGGCGATGAGCGCGACGACGACCACCACGGCACCCACGATGAGAACGAACCGTGGAATGCGGCGGCGCTGCCGACCCGGGCGGTGCGCTCTCCCCACGGATGGACTCTATCCGAGCGCGGTCGCACCGAGGGCGTCTCGGGCGCGCGGGTGATTAATCACGTGCGGGGATGTAGTCTGAATTCGTGGGAAAACTGGTTTACAACGCGTTGGGTCATTCCTTCGATATCGAGGACCGCACGCTTTCCCACCTGCGCATGGTCTTCATGAACAAGCTGCGCCGCGGCGAACCTTTCATGTTCCATTTCCCGGTCGGTGACGGAAGCGGGACGCGGACTCTGTGGATCCATCCGTCCATTCCGCTCGTCTTCCACTTCTACGGCAGCCGTGCGCCCTAGCTGAACCGCCGCTGGATCGACGAGCTGATGCACGAGGCGAGTTCGGCCAACGGATTGAGCGTCATCGCGGAGCCGGAGGCGGATTCACCCGAGGTCCGCTCCGCCTGATCTCTCAGCCGCACTCCGCGTCGACGACCTCGCGCACCTGATCGAGGAAGGTCGCGATGTGTCCCGCCGCGTCGGCGGGGAGGCTGAGAGCGTACTCCCGGATGCGCGCGGTCACCGGGTCGATGGCGTCCGCGTCCGTGGATCGGTCGAACGGGATGACGAATTTGCTGCGCCGGTCGTCGGGGTTCGCGATGAAACCGATCAGACCCCCGGCGTGCAGGCGATCCAGCATGCCCGTCACGGATGCGGTGGAGACACCGAGCGCTTGAGCGATCTCGGTGGGGGTGACCGTGAGTCCTTCGTCCGCGCGCTCGAGGATGAGGCGCATGGCGGCCCGGGCGTTCTCGCTGGGGCCGCAGTCCGTCTGACGCCGCCGGGCGAGGCGCGCCTCGGCCAGCCGCAGCCGCTCGACGGCGCGGGCGGCCACCGCCGAAGGGTCATCGTTCTCCACGATCGTCATCGTTCTCCTGTCGCCCTGCCGCCCGAGCGCACAGTCTAGTTAGGCAAACGAGATTCACGCAGGCCTACGGATCCCGACTCGCGGTGAGTAGTTCAGCGGAAGACGCGGAGGCGTCCGATGTTCCGCTAGGTGATAGTTAGGCGATCTAGTAAAATTCTTTTTGACACGATCTCCGGAAGGAGGCCCGCCATGGGCTCCATGTTCTACGGGTCATCTCCTGACCCGATTCGCATGCCGGATCGCGTGCTCGCGCACGTCAAAGTCGTGATCGCGACGAAGCTTCGACGCGGGGAGAGTTTCACGGTGTCGTGGCGGCACCCCGAAGGGGAGCCGGTGGGGCGGAGCACCATCTGGCTCCAGCCCTCGATTCCCCTGCGCTTCGTCTTCGGCGCGAGCGAGCCGGAGATGCTCGACCCCGCTCTCCTGCAGGCGTACGCGAACTCGGCCAATTCGTCCGGCGGACTGACTGTCGACATCGGGGCGGCGGAGACTTCCCCCGCGCTCCCGGCGTAGAGGTTCTTCTCAGCGGCGACCGGCGTGCCGGTGCGCCATGAGGGAGACCCACTCGCGTGCGGGGCAGGGCGGCATCCCTCGATCGACGAGGCGCGCCCACGCCTCGACGTACACCTCTTCCAAGAGGATGTCGGCTCGCGAGGCGTCCGGCGTCAGGGCGAGCAGGAGGGCGTAGATGCGCGGAGCGGTGACGTCGTAGAACGTCCCGAACGCCTGCCGGTCCCCGCCGGCTGCACGCGCGAGGAGCCCGTCGGCGTCCGCGTCGTCGACGGCCGCGCGCGCTAGGTCCGTGATGGTCATGCAGCCCTCCTCTCCGGTGTGGTCACAGTCAAGCTCCGCGTTGCGGGGAGGGGCCGGGGGTTGCGCGAACCGACCCCCTCGCGTAGGTGAGAGCCCCGTCGTCAAGCCCACGGTCCCCGCCGCTCCCCGAGTTACGGTGAGGAGATGAAAACGGTCGTACGGTGGTCGCTCGCGCTGGCCATGATCTTCGCCGGGGTGTCGCACCTCACGTTCGCCCGCCGGGACTTCCAGGCTCAGGTGCCCGATGTCCTGGTCGAGGACCTTCCCCTCGACCGCGACCTCGTGGTCGTGGCATCCGGAGTCGTCGAAGCGGGCTTCGGTCTCGCGCTGATCGCGCTGCCGCGGGAGCGTCGCCGGGTCGGGGCCGCCCTCGCGGCGTTCTTCGTCGCGATCTTCCCCGGCAACGTCGACCAGTGGCTCAAGAAGCGTTCGGCGTTCGGGCTCGACACCGACCGCAAGCGCTTCGTCCGGCTGTTCTTCCAGCCGGCGCTCGTCGCGGCGGCCTGGTGGTCGACGCGCTGACACGGCGGTGAGCACCGTCGTGAGCCTCGAGCTCACCTTCGACGACGCGTCCGACTCCGCCGTGCGTCGAGAGTGGGACGCCCTCCTCGCCGCCGGCTTGCCGAGCCAGGCTCAGCACCGGGGCGCCAGCAATCGACCCCACGTGACGATGCTCGTGCGCACATCCCTCGGGCCGATCGACGGTTCGGGACTCGACGCGATGCTGCCCCTCGACCTCACCCTGGGGGCACCGATCCTCTTCGGCGTCGGGCGCAGCCGGGTCATCGCCCGGTCGGTCGTCCCCTCGGCGCCGCTCCTGCACCTGCACGCGGCGGTGCACTCCCGCGTGGGCGCACCCGCAGGCGACGATCACACCGCGCCCGGCGCCTGGACGCCGCACGTGACGCTGGCGCGACGGGTCCCCCTCGAGCGCCTGGGGGATGCGCTGGCCGTTCTCGCCGGCGCCGGGGGAGGAGAGGTGCTCGCGCGCGCCACGTGCCTTCGGCGATGGGATGCCGAGCCCCGCACCATCACGCACATAGCCGGACATGGCACCCTGGAGTCGTGCTGACCGACGACGCGTTCTCCTTCCTCCGCGAGTACCACCTGGCGACGCTCTCGACCGTGGGGCGCAACGGCCGTGTTCACGCCGTGCCCGTGGGGTTCACCTACGAAGACGGCATCGTGAGGATCATCGGCTCGCGCGGCACCCAGAAGTTCGTCAACGCCGAGCGCAGCGGCCGCGCCTCGGTGTGCTCCGTCGACGGAGCCCGGTGGATCAGCTTCGAGGGGCCCGCCCGCGTCACCGACGACCCCGATGCCGTCGCCCATGCCGTCGAGCTGTATGCCGCGCGATACCGTCAGCCACGCGTCAACCCTGAGCGCGTGGTGCTGGAGATGTCCGTCGAGCGCGTTCTGGGTTCTCAGCAGTTCCGCGTCTGAGCGGCGTACTCTGGAGGCATGTCCCCTCTCACCTCGTCGATGCCCTCCGGGCGTGAGGGGGTCGTCGGCGTGCAGAACGCCGGCGGCAGAGGCGCGGACCGCACTGCTTCCCTCGCCGGGTGACCGGCGCGGGCGCACTCCCGCGTTCCTCGGGCTGCGCCCTTCGCGACCCCTCGCCGCTGCGCGGCTGATCGGGGTCATCTCTCCGCGCGCGGTGCGACCGCGCGCCCCCTTTCGCGGCGCCGCCGATGACGGCCGCGCCGCCCCCTCGACGGGACTCCTCATGCACGCCCTCACCCCTGCCTCCGTACGCTCCTCCTTCGTCAACGTCTCGACGCGCGAACGCAGCGCGCTCGTCGTCCCCACCGATCTCGCTTCCCACGACTGGGACCGGCTGGACTACTTCGGGTGGCGCGACCCCAAGACGCCCCTCCTCGGGTTCGTCGTCGCCGAGATCGACGGATCTCCGGTCGGTCTCCAACTGCGCCAGGCCGAGCAGCCGACGCGGTCGCGCCCGCAGTGCTCGTGGTGCGCCGACGTGACCCTGCCGAACGACGTCGTCTTCTTCTCGGCCCGCCGCGCGGGCAAGGCGGGTCGCGTCGGCAACACGGTGGGGACGTTGCTCTGTGCGAGGTTCGAGTGCTCGCGCAACGTCCGGCGCCTGGATCCGCCGGCGTACCTGGGCCACGACGCCGCCGCCGCACGGGATCGACGTATCGACGCCCTCCGCGCCCACATCGACAGCTTCTTCCGCGACCTGCGCGACGGAGCCTGAGCCGGGCCGCGGTGCGTCCGGGTCCAGACCTCCGCCGCGAAGGCGGTGGACCCGGGCGCGCCGTCCCCGGGCTGCTGAGATACTCGACGCGATGCCTCGTGTTCTCCGCTCCTCGCTCGCGCTCCTCGTCGCGCTCGCCGCGGGGGGTGCGGCACTGACGGCGTGCGCCCCCGTGTCGACGGCATCCCTCCCTCCGGTGACGTCTCCGTGTGCTCCGGGGGCCGTCGAGGTGCCGCCGGGGGCGGAGAATCTGCAGAGCGCTCTGGATGCCGCCACCCCGGGCGACGTCCTCCAGCTGTCGCCGGTGACCTACTCGGGGCGGTTCCGCATCGCGGTGTCGGGCGAGGCGGAGCGTCCGATCGTCCTGTGCGGGGTGTCGGGTGCCGTCCTCGACGCCGGGGGAGCGCAGGACGGATACGCGCTGCACCTCGACGGAGCCTCGTTCTGGCACGTGCAGGACCTCGCGGTGCGCGGGGGGCAGAAGGGCGTCGTCCTGGATGCCGCTTCGCACACCGAGCTGTCGCGCGTGCGCATCTCGGATGTGGGGCAGGAGGGGCTGCACCTCCGCGCCGCGAGCAGCGACAACCGCGTCGAGGACACCGTCGTCGAGCGCACGGGCCTCACGGACGCGAAGTACGGCGAGGGGGTGTACGTCGGCTCTGCGGAGGCCAACTGGTGCCGATACACGTCGTGCGCGCCGGACCGCAGCGATCGCAACGTCTTCGAGCGATTGGACGTGCGCGACACCACGGCCGAGGCACTGGACGTCAAGGAGGGCACGACCGGCGGCATCGTCCGCGCCTCGATCCTCGCGGTCGGCTCCGATGCCGTGGTGGACAGCGCCGTCGACCTGAAGGGCACGGGCTGGTCCATCGAGGGAAGTACCGTCACGGGTCCGGTGGATGCCGTGTCGGTGCACGTGATCCTGGCCCCGTGGGGGTCCGACAACACCGTCGCGACCAGCACCCTGCAGCCCGGACCGGGTGGGATGGGCGTCCACGTCGTGGGGGACGCCCGCTCGGCGGGGAACGTCGTGGGGTGCGACAACAGCGTCCCCGGGGACGCGTCTGCGGGGAACATCCCCTGCCGGTGACCCGTACGCGGTAGCCTTCAGTGTCTCCCCCGGGCATCGAATCGCGTTACCCGAACGCGCGAGGGGGAGAGTGATGGCCGACGCGTCCTTCGGCGAGCAGTTGATGTGGGTGCTGCCGTTCGGCTACCTCGGCATCGTCTCGTGGGGTTTCTGGCTCATCCGCAAGATCCTGGCCGCGACGGCGCGCCCCGTGAAGAACCTCTATCGCACGACGACCACCGTGGTCGTTCCCTCGTTCCACGAGGACCCCGACGTGCTCCTGCGCTGTCTGCAGACCTGGGTCCGCCAGGGCCCGTCCCGGATCATCATCGTCCTCGACGTGGCCGATGTGGAGGCGCAGTCCCGGATCGAAGCGCTCGCCCTGCCCTCGGTCGACGTCGTGATGTTCCACCACCGAGGGAAGCGGTCGGCGCTGGGGGTCGGCATCCGGATGGTCGACACCGAGCTGATCCTCTTCGTCGACTCCGACACGGCGTGGGAGGACGGGATGCTGGATGCCGTGCAGATGCCGTTCATCGATCCCGCGGTGGGGGCGGTGAGCACGCGGCAGAACGTCTACCTGCCGAAGTCGAGCGTGTGGCGCCGCGTGGCCGACTGGATCATCGACCTCCGCTACACGGACTACGCCCCCGCGATGGGGCGCTTCGGCGGCATCATCTGCGCGTCGGGGCGGACCGCGGCGTACCGCACCTCGGTGATCCAACCGCGCGTGGAAGACCTCGAGCACGAGATCTTCTTCGGCAAGGAGTGCATCGCGGGCGATGACGGCCGGATGACGTGGCTCGTGCTGTCCCAGGGCTTCCGCGTCGCGCACCAGGACAGCGCGCGCGCCCTCTCGATGTTCCCCGGCACGTTCCGCGCCTTCGTCAAGCAGCGGGTGCGGTGGAGTCGGAACTCGTTCCGGTGCTACCTGACCGCGATCCGCCACGGCTGGGTCTTCAAGGTCCCGCTCATCTCGCAGATCACGATGATGCAGATCCTCCTGACGCCCTTCACGATGTTCGTGGCGTTGGCGTACGTCGTGCTGGCGGCGCGGGCGCAGCACCCCCTCCTCGGGCTCGGACTCGCGATCGTCTGGCTCTTCGTCGGTCGCGGCATCCGCGGGATGTCGCACCTGTGGCGGCGTCCCGAAGACATCGTGCTGCTGCCGCTGGTGACGCTCGTCATCATCTTCATCGCCCTCCCCATCAAGATCTACGCCCTCTTCACGATGAACAAGCAGGGGTGGCTGACGCGCTCGGCCGACAGCCAGGGCGGTGAGGGCCAGACGGAAGCGAGCCTCGGCGGCGAGGGACAGTCCGCCGAGAGCCTCGGGCTCGTCTCGCAGGAGACGAAGGCGGCCCATGGCTGAGGACGGTGCGATCACGGCGCAGGAACGCGGGGACAGTCACTTCGCCTTCCGCGGGGTCGCGCGCGTCTTCATGGTGGTCGCGGTGGTCGTGCTCGTGGCGGGGGTGATCCTCGCGGGCAACTTCGTGCACACCGGATCCTTCCTGCCCTGGCTGGACGACGACGCGCGCTCGAGCGCCGCCGTGGTGGGGCCTGCGCCGGACCCGTCCGGCAATGCCGACGGAGCCGATCCGGCAGCGGCGTCGCAGACGGCCGCCGATCGCGTGGCCGCCGAGGACACGCGCCTGTCCGCGGTCGCCGCGCTGGGCAGCACCGACCCCGCCCTCATCGACGCGTGGAGCACGGTCGTGCTGGGGGCCCGGAACGGTCAGCCCACGGGGTACAGCCTCTCCGACCTCGTCGCCCTCGGCGCCGTCCGCCAGGACGACCCGACGACCTTCACGCTGCAGCGCAACGTCGTCGTCCGCTCCGGAGCCGAGCTCGACCTCGTCGCGCCCGGTGCGACGCTGCGGATGACGAGCTCGCCCGCGGCGAGCACGAGCATCGTCGGGTGGGGTGGCACCGTGCGGTTCGGCGGTGCCGACGGATCGCCGTTGCGGGTCGCGTCGTGGGACGACACCGTCGCCGCCCCCGACACCGACGAGGGGGACGGACGCGCGTACATCCGCGTTCGAGACGGCGTCCTCGCCTCGACCTTCACCGACTTCGCCGACCTCGGCTACTGGAGCGGGCGCACCGGGGGACTCGCCATCACCGGCAGTGGCACGGTGGATGCCACCGCTCAGCTCGAGAACTCGACGATGGCGGGGCTGCACTACGGCTTCTTCGCGTCGGAGAGCACCGGGGTCGGCATCTCGGACTCGACGATCAGCGACTCGACCCTCACGGGCATCGAGCTGACCAACGGCGGCCACGACTTCCGGGTCGAGCGCACCACCGTCCGCGATTCGGGCTCGGACGGCATCGCGCTCTCCCGACAGTCGCGAGCCCTCAGCCTCACCGGGGTCACGGTGGAAGGGGCCGCCGGCTGGGGCGTCCGGGTCGACGGCTCCGCCCTGGCGGACGGACCGACGACCGGCGGCTACGGTCTGACGCCGTCGAGCGAGTTCACCCTGGTCGACTCCCGCGTGCAGGACAACCGGGACGGGGGCGTGCGCGTCATCTCGACGGACAAGACCGAGATCCGTCAGTCCACGGTCGACGAGGACCGCACGGCCGTTCTCGTCGAAGGACCGTTGACGGGGCTGGCGGTGACGAATGTCGATCTCTCGTCGAGCGAGCTGCGGGGTCTGGACATCACCGGCCGGATCACGGATGCCAGGGTCTCGGACTCGCGCATCGTGGGACGCCGCATCGCCACCGAGATCACCGGGGCCGCGGTCGTGATGACCGGGAACGACCTCACCGTCGCCGCGGGGTCCGCCGTCGAGCTCGCGGAGGACGCGCGCGCCGACATCACCGGCAACACCTTCCACGGGGTCGGGCAGGACGCGGTCGCGATGTGGGCGGGCTCGCGCTCGATGCAGGCGGAGAACGACGAGAGCGACTGGACGTTCCAGTGGGCCTGGGTCGGATGGATGAACGAGCACCCGATGATGTGGATGTGGGCGCTCGTGCTTCTCATCCCCGCGATCGGTTTGCCCGTGCTGTGGAGGCGGCGGCGAGAACATCGTCGACTCCGTGAGCTCCTCCGTGAGGCGCTGCTCCGGCACGGCGAGGAGCAGGTCGCGGCCTATCGCGCGCTGCCGACCCCGGAGCCCCTTCCCTCGGCAGGTCCGTTGTCCTCGGCGACGGCTTCGTCCGCGGCCTCCGCACCGCCGGCCGCGGACGGAGCGACCGACCTCCCGGGCACCCCGCACACGGTTCCCCCGCGTCCGCGCGCGCCCCGTGCTCCGGCGACCTCGCGCCCGCGATCGTTCGCGGACCTTCGCACCGGCGTCCTCGAGGGACGCACGTTCGCGTCGCTCCGTGAGTTCGCCATCGCCGCTGTCGTCGAGGGCGGGTACTCCGTGTCGACGATCTCGCGTCTGTTCCGCATTCAGCAGTGGCGTCTGCAGCAGTGGGTGGATGACGCCCTCTCCGTCGACGCCACCTCGACGAGGGGACTCCGATGAGCGACGAGTTCGATCCCGATGACCGGCTCGACGAGGTGCTCCGGTCACTCGCCGACCGGGTGAAAGGCCTGCGGCGCGACCGCGGGCTCTCGGTGAGCGATCTCGCCTTCGAAGCGGGGCTGTCGGAGGGGCGATTGCGGGCCGTGGAGTCGGGACGGACCGCGGCGTCCCTGTCGACCCTCGTCGCCCTGGCCGAGACCTTCGAGATCGGTCTTCCCGACCTGTTCTCGGACCCGTCCCGGACGAACGTCTCGGAGCAGGATGCCGAATCGTCGAGCCCGCACGTCGTGCCGAGCGCCGTGGTGTGGGGCGGGGAACTCCCGCCGGCTCCCTGGGTCGGTGCGCCCTCGTCGACGGTGAGCGTCCCCGCGGACACGATGCCGACGCCGGGCCCGGGGGAACAGGCGTTCATCGCGACCGAGAAGGTGTGGGGTGGCCCGCTCCCGCCGGCGCCGTGGATCGCGGAGGCGCCGCTCGCGCCCGCGCCCGTCCGCGAGCCCGTGCCCGTCCCCGCTCCGGAGGCGCCTCCGGCTGAGATCGTGCCCCACCGTGCGAGTCCGGTTGCGGCCCGCGCCCACGACTACGCCCGCGCCCACGGCATGCGTGAGACCTTGGCATACGTGTTCGTGGCCCCGCGTTCGCCCGAGAGAGCGACGCCCCGGACGTTCTCCGACCTGCGGACCGGCGCTCTCGCGGGTCGCGAGTTCCGGTCGCTGCAAGAGTTCGCCGTGGCATCCATCGTCGAGGGCGGTCACGCGCTCGCCGATGTCGCGCGGGTGTTCCGGATCCCCGCGTGGCGGCTCGAGCAGTGGGTGATCGAAACCGGGCACACCCCGCACTGAGGCACGCGCGCGGCGGGCGCGCGATCGCGGCTACAGGGCGCGGAGCTTCTCCAGGAGCGGCTCGGCGATCTCGTCGACGAAGCGCTGCTGCTGCTCGTCGCCGACCTGCACGATGGCGATGTCGGTGAAGCCCGCGTCGAGGAAGGGACGGACGCTCTCGGCGAGCTCGTCCAGGTCTGGGCCGCACGCGATCGAGTCCGCCACGTCCTCGGGACGAACGAACTGCGAGGCGCCCGCGAAGCCGGCCGGGGTCGGGAGGTCGGCGTTGACGGCCCACCCTCCCGCGAACCAGCGGAACTGGTCGTGGGCGCGGGCGATCGCGGCATCCTTGTCGGGGTCCCAGCTGATCGGGATCTGGCCGATCTTGCGGGACGCACCCTCGTGGTGCTCGTCCCACCCCTGCACGACCTCGGCATCGGGCTCGGTGGTGATGAGGTGGTCGCCCAGTGGGGCGAAGCGCGCGATGGAGTGCTCCCCGGACACGGCGACGCCGATCGGCACCCCTCCGTCGGGTGCGTCCCACACCCGTGCCGAGTCCACGCGGAAGTACTCGCCGTCATAGGTGACGAGGTCGCCGGTGTGCAGGGCGCGGATGATCTCGATGGCCTCGACCAGCATGTCCTGGCGCGCGTGCACCGCGGGCCAGCCTTCGCCCACGACGTGCTCGTTGAGGTTCTCGCCGGAACCGAGCCCCAGGGTGAAGCGCCCGTCGGACAGCAGCTGCAGGGTCGCGGCCTTCTGCGCGACCACCGCGGGGTGGTAGCGCACCGTCGGGCACGTGACGTAGGTCATCAGCTCGACGTTCGAGGTCGCGTGCGCGACCGCTCCCAGCACCGTCCACGCGTAAGGGGCATGGCCCTGGCTGGTGAGCCACGGGGAGTAGTGGTCGCTGGAGACGAGGAAGTCGTAGCCCGCGCGCTCGGCGCCGACGGCGTAGTCGACGAGCTCCCGCGGGCCGCTCTGCTCGGTCATGAGGGTGTATCCGAATCGCGTCATGACGCTCACGGTAGGACGGCCTGCCGGCCCCCTCACCGGGGTTGCGCGGCGACGCCGGATACGCCAGCGGCCCGCGGCAGGGCACCGCGGGCCGCTGAGCGGGAGTCAGTCCTCCGGAGCGTGGACGATCTTCTCGCCGTCGAAGGTCTCGCGGTCGTCCTTCCGTGCGTCGTTCCGGGTCTTGCGCAGGCTCAGCCACGTGGCCACCGCCACGGTCGCCGCGATGAACAAGAGGGAGAACCAGATCGGGATCTCCGGCACCCACAGCAGCGGCTCCCCGCCGTTGATGAAGGGCACCTCGTTGACGTGCAGGGCGTGGAAGACGAGCTTCACGCCGATGAACGCGAGGATCACGGCCAGGCCCTGAGCGAGGTAGACGAGACGCTCGAGCAGCCCGCCGATGAGGAAGTACAGCTGACGCAGTCCCATCAGGGCGAAGGCGTTGGCGGTGAAGACGATGTACGCCTCTTTCGTCAGGCCGTAGATCGCCGGGATCGAGTCGACGGCGAAGACGAGGTCGATGAACCCGATCGCGACGATCACGAGGAGCATCGGGGTGACGAAGCGCTTGCCGTTCTTGCGCACCGTCAGCTTGTCGCTGTTGTACTCCTCGGAGACGGGGAGGATGCGACGGACGAACTGCATGAACTTGCCGTTGGCGGGGTCGCTCTCGCCGTGCGAGAAGGCCTGACGGTAGGCGAGGACGAGCAGGAGGGCGCCGAAGAGGTAGAAGATCCAGGAGAAGTTCTCGATCAGGGCGGCGCCGACCGCGATGAACGCGCCGCGCATGATGAGCGCGATGACGATGCCGATCATCAGCACCTTCTGCTGGTACTTCTTCGGCACCGCGAAGCCGGTCATGATGATCAGGAACACGAAGAGGTTGTCGATCGACAGGGCCTTCTCGGTGAGATAGCCGGCGAAGTACTCCCCGCCGAACGTCCAGCCCGAGAAGACGCCGACGCCGACGCCGAACAGCAGGGCCAGGCCGATGTAGAACGCCGACCAACGGGCGGATTCGCCGATCGTCGGCTCGTGGGGCTTACGGACGTGGACGAAGAACTCGAACACGAAGAATGCGATCGTCACGGCGATCGTGATGATCCAGATGAGCGGGGTGACGCCCACGGAGACCTCCAAGGGAAATAGGTGTACGACAAGACACCAAGGTCTCCTCCGCCCGGCGAGATGGGCCGACGTCCCGGGTCCACGATGGCGTGGCCGTATTGACGAGAACGTCACGATGGGAGTACTCCCCTTGCTGGATGCGATTCTAGCGGACGCGGACGGGTGCCCGGGGGCTGGACCCCGATCCGCGCGCCGTGCTAGTCGGTGGACAGGGTCGTGGCGCGCTCGCCGCGCACGCCGACGCGCAGGGCGGGGGCACCCTCTGTCGGCTCGAAGCCGAGAGCCGTCAAGGCGTCGAAGCGTGCGTCGCCGACCGGGGCGCTGACACCGAGGTCGGTGAGCTCGAGGCGGGGGAGGTCACCGAGACCCGGGTGCGGGCTGTCCTGCCAATCGATGAGGAACGGGAGCCCGTCCCACGCGTTCCCGGCGCGCCGGGTCAGTCGCCACGACAGCTGCACTCCGTCGGGGCGCACACGACCGAGCGGCTCGACGTCGCCCGGATCGGCACCGAGGTCACGAAGGTGCGCGACCGTGGCATCCAGGTCATCCGGACGAACGGCGAAGCCGACCAGGCGCGGTGCGTCGAGGCCGCTGATGCCGAAGGTGGGGATCTCGGATGCCACGCGGTCGCCGTCGGGGTCGGGTCCGATGATCTCGAGGTACCGACGCCCGGGCTGCCCGTCGACGGTCAGGGCGATGAGAGCGTTCGCGGTCCCGGTCGTGGTGTGCCGTCCGCCCGGGGCGGCGCGGACGCCGGTGAGGCGCTCGATCTCATCGACGGCGTGCGGCAGGGACGGCCCGGCGAAGACGAGGTGGTCGAGGTCGGTCGGCATGGGGGCTCCATTCGGTCGGTCCCTCGACTCTGCCGCCCGCTCCGTCGCTCGTGCACGCGGGGCGTCACACGCCGTCACCTGCGCGGCGGCCCGCCCACGATGACGTCGACGAGGGTGTGCATGTCGTCGGCGTCGAAGTCCTCGCGGCTGAGGGCGCGCAGGATCACCGCTCCGAGGAGGGCTTCGGCGGCGGCTTCCAGTCGGGGTCCGGTGGTCCCGCCCAGGGCCTGTGACAGACGTTCCATGAGGGGAGCCGCCAGGATCGCCGCGCGGAGGCGTCGACCGGTCTCCGCGCTGCCCGCGGCCGCGGCCACGAACGAGCGCAGCAGTCCCTCGCCGTCGGGGCTCGCGCGCAGGGTGAACAGGTCGGTGAGCCACGCGGCGAGATCGGCGCGCGCATCACCGGTGTCGGGGAGGTGGCGCCGACCGTCGAGGAGGTGCCCCTCCAGGATCGCCTCGGCGATGATGTCGCCCTTGCTCGACCACCACCGGTAGATCGTCTGCTTGCCGACGCCCGCGCGTCGCGCGACGCCCTCGATCGTGAGGTGGTCGTAGCCGCCCTCGGCGAAGAGCGCTGCTGTCGCCGCGAGGATCGCCCGTCGGGCGGCCTCGCTGCGGACGGGGCCACTGCGCGGAAGAGCCATGACACTCATTCTGGACGACCGGCACAGAAAAGACGAGACGGTCCGTGTTATCTTTGCGGCGACTGGTCGGAGCCGACGGTGCTCTCCCGTGCACCGCACGAGAGGAACCCCTTCATGGCTGAACTGCTGCACCGTCTCGGGACTTTCGCGGCCCGCCGCGCATGGACGGTGATCGTCGCCTGGGCCGTCATCCTCGGCGTGGTCGTGGGCGGCTTCTCCCTGGGGTTCAAGGGGCTCAGCTCGAGCTTCGACATCCCGGGCACGGCATCCGGAGACGTCATCGAGAAGCTGCAGGACGAACTGCCGGACTTCAGCGGAGCCTCCGGCTCGGTGGTGTTCCGCACCGCCGACGGCACGGCTCTCACCGATGCGCAGAAGAGCGAGATCAGTGCCCTCGTGTCGTCGGCGGGGGACCTCCCCGACGTCGCGCGGGTGACCGATCCGTTCTCCACCCAGCAACAGCTCGACGAGCAGAGGCAGCAGATCGTCGACGGCCGCCAGCAGCTCGCCGATGCCCGTGCGCAGGCGGAGTCGGGACGACAGCAGCTCGACGCGGGCAAGGCTCAGCTCGACGCGGGACAGCAGCAGCTCGATGCCGGACGCGCGCAGATCGAGGCGGCGCCCCTGCCCTCCGCGCAGAAGCAGGCGCAGCTCAGCGCTCTCGACGCGCAGCAGGCCCAGCTGGATCAGCAGCGGACGGCCCTCGAGCAGCAGCAGACGCAGGTGACCGACGGGCTCGCGCAGATCTCGGCGCAGGAGACGCAGCTCGCCGACGGCGCGGAGCTGCTCTCGTTCGCGGATGCCATCCGGCTGGTCTCCGCCGACGGTTCCACCGCGATCGTCAACGTCTCGTTCGACAAGCCGCGTCTCGAGCTGCCCGAGACCTCGAAGGAAGCGGTCGTCGAGCACTTCTCCGAGGCGGTGGCCGGCGTCGACGTCGCCTTCAACACCGAGATCTCGCAGGGGATCCCCGAGATCTTCGGCGTGGGCGAGGTCGTCGGGGTCGCGGTCGCCGGTGTGGTCCTGGTGGTCGTGCTCGGATCGCTCCTCGCCGCGTCGTTCCCGATCATCACCGCCATCGTGGGCGTGGCCATCGGCGCGATGGCCACCCTGTCGTTCTCGGGTGTGGTGCAGATGGCATCCGTGACACCGTTCCTCGGCGTGATGCTGGGGCTCGCGGTGGGGATCGACTACGCGCTGTTCATCCTCTACCGTCACCGTCGACAGCTCCTCCAGGGTGCCGACGTCGTCGAATCGATCGGGCTCGCGAACGGCACCGCGGGCAACGCGGTCGTCTTCGCCGGGGCGACGGTCATCGTCGCTCTTCTCGCGCTCAACATCACCGGCATCCCGTTCCTCGGTCTCATGGGGACGGCGGGTGGGGTGAGCGTGCTCGTCGCCGTCCTGATCGCGGTCTCGCTCACCCCGGCGCTGCTCGGGTTGGCGGGCACGCGCATCCTGAGCGGGAAGGCGCGCGCGAAGGCCGCGGCCGCGGTCGACGCCGTCGAGCATCCGCGCCGCGCCGCGCGGACGGCGCCGGTCGACGCCGACGACCACCCGCGCCGCGCCGCGCGCAACGAGACGGCTGCGGTGGCGGTGAGCGGGCGCCCCGTACGCCCCCTGTCGACGCCGCGCGCGGTGGTGACCAT
Source organism: Microbacterium sp. (assembly GCA_029239635.1). Classification (GTDB taxonomy): domain Bacteria; phylum Actinomycetota; class Actinomycetes; order Actinomycetales; family Microbacteriaceae; genus Microbacterium. The sequence continues at coordinate 35,350 of JARBUN010000001.1, forward strand.
GGTGGTGGCCATCGCGGCCCTGCTGGTGATCGCGATCCCCGCGCTGTCGATGCGTCTCGGCCTGCCCGACGGCGGGTCGGAGGCCGAGGACTCCTCGGGCTACAAGGCCTTCACCTGGAGCGAGCAGGCTTTCGGCGCGGGGTCGAACGCGCCCCTCCTCGTCACCGCCGCCCTCCCGGACGGCACCGCGGAAGCCGACGTGCAGGGTCTGCAGCTCGAGATCGCGCGCGAGCTGTTCGCCCAGGACGACGTCGCCGCGGTCGCCCCCGTCGCCGTGTCCGACGACCGCACCCTCGCCGCGTTCCAGGTCATCCCGGACGAGGGCCCCAACGCCGTGTCGACGGAGCAGCTCGTCCGCGACCTGCGCACCCTGCCGCCGGTGAAGGGCGACATCGAGCTCGGGGTCGCGGGCGCGTCCGCCATCAACATCGACATCTCCGAGGGCCTGGCCGAGGTGCTGCCGATCTACCTGATCGTCGTGGTCGGGCTGTCGTTCCTCATCATGGTGGCCGTGTTCCGTTCGCTGCTGGTGCCGCTCATCGCCACGGGAGGCTTCGTGCTGTCGTTGTTCGCGACCTTCGGCGCCGTGACCGCGGTCTTCCAGTGGGGCTGGCTCGGCGACCTGTTCGGGGTGCACAATCCCGGCCCGATCCTGAGCTTCCTGCCGGTGATCCTCGTCGGCATCCTGTTCGGTCTCGCCATGGACTACCAGCTGTTCCTCACCACGGGCATGCGCGAAGCGTGGGCGCACGGAGCGAAGCCCCGCCTCGCGGTCGCGCTGGGCTTCCGCGCGGGCCGCACAGTGGTGACCGCGGCCGCGATCATCATGATCGCGGTCTTCTCGGGCTTCATCACGTCCGAGGCCGTGATCATCAAGTCGTTCGGTCTGGGACTCGCCCTCGGCGTGCTGCTCGACGCCTTCCTCGTGCGCATGCTGCTCGTCCCGGCGATCATGCACGTCGTCGGCGGGGCCGCCTGGTGGCTGCCGCGGTGGCTGGATCGTCTCATCCCCCACGTCGATGTGGAGGGCTCCGCGCTCGAGCGCCGCCACCCCGCCCACCACGGCTGAGCACGACGGGTCGGCTGACGCAATCCCCCGGGGGACCGGGGCGATGGGCGTGAGGATGCCGGTGACCACCGAATCCGAGGAGGACGACCATGACCGATCGCGAAGAGACCCAGGACGCCCCCGTCATGGACGGCGCCACGGAGGCGGCGCCGGAGGAGAAGAAGGCCGGCGCCCAGGAGCAGCGGTCCGCCGATGCCGCCGTCGAGGACGACCTGCGCAGCATCCGCGCGTACGGCGAAGACCGCTGACGAGAACCGGGGAGAGGCGACGACCCCCGTCCGGAGCCAGGTGGGGGAGAGGCTCGACGGACGAGGGTCGTCGCACGCGCCGCTGAGGGGCGTCATCCGCGCCGGCAATGCCGGGGCTGGGTGAGAAGCACGCTACGCCGATCCCGGGCGGATCGGCCCGGATTCAGCGAACTCGAAGGCGCCGCCGCAAGACCTCACGGAATCTCCAGGTGCGTCGCCGCAGACCCTGTCGGCGTGCGGCGCGGACGAGCGTGCGCCCCCACTGCTCGAGGATCGCTCGCTCGTCGTACAGCCGGGCGCGTGCGACCGCCGCGTGCCGCATGCGGGACAGCGCAGCCGCGTCCAGCTCCATGGCCCGTGCGAGGGTGTCGGCCAGCGCCCTCACGTCCCCGGCCGGCACGAGCCAGCCGGTGCGCCCGTCGTCGATGAGCTCCCGCGGTCCGTAGGGCACGTCGTAGGCGACGGGGAGACAACCGGATGCCATCGCCTCCGCCACGACCATCGAGAACGCCTCGGACCGACTCGTCATGAGCAGCACCGAGGCGCTCGCCAGAGATCTCGTGGCGGCGGGGTCGAACCCGCGGAAGCGGATGGACGGGTCGCCCTCGGCGCGGGCCTCGAGGGCTGCGCGGCTCGGGCCGTCTCCGTACACGTCCAGCGTGAGTTCCGGGTGGTCGGGGCGGGTCAGACGCACCGCGTCCACGGCATCCTCGACGCGCTTGATGCCCGCCAGGCGGGAGAGCACGACGGCCCCGCGTCGCGGCGACGAGACGTCGATGTCCGGCGGGATCGTGACCGGGTGAGCCACGGCGGCCAGCAGGGGGAGGGGGCCGGCGTGGCGACGCGCGTCGCGCGCTTGCCGATCGGTGCAGAACACCACCGCGTCGAAAGCGCCGAGCCGCGCGAACACCTCGGCGCGGGACGCCCGGATCTCGGTCCCGTCGTCGGTCAGATGCGAGCCGTGGACCACGTGCACCACCACGACGTGGGGGCGCCGGTAGTCCGCCGCGAAGCGCGCCATCGCCTTGCTGTCGACGAGAAGGAACGACCGCTCGCCACCGGTGAGACGGTCCAGCCACGCGCGGTAGAGCTCGCGTACCCCGTTCCACGCCGCTGTCGGCGACCCCACGTCGTCGCACGTGATCACCACGCGGCGCACCTTGCCCGACGCGCGCGGGACATCGCGTCGATCGCTCGCCGCGAGCGTGCCGTCGGCGCGCAGGTGGTCGATCTGAAGGACCGTGCCGGTTTCGTCGGTCCGGATGCGACGTCGGAGGACGCCGGCCGCCCGCTCCTCCGCGGCGGATGACGGCAGGGGAGCGAACCCGTCGACTGCCCGCACGCGCCGACCGTCGAGGTCGTTGTCCCGCACCCAATCCCAGAGGTTCGTGAGCCGGACACCGTCGGACAGCGCGTCGCGCCGGGCGAGCTCGTCCGCGAGGTCGGCGGAATCCTCGCGATCGTTGCACGTCAGCACGTGGACCGGGACGCCTCCTCGCCGATCGAACATGCGGGACCGTTGCAGCATCGCGGCGGTCAGCCCGCCGAAGTCGTGCGGGATCCCCCACGTGAGGGCGAACTGGCGGCCGGTCGGAAGAACGGTCATGCGGCGAGGGCATGGATGTCGGGGGTCTCCATTCCCGCGACTCTACGTGTCCGAGCACGGCTTCGCGTGGCCCTCGCGCCCGCCGGGCACCTCTCCGACGGCCGCGCAACCCGCGCGCGGCGCCGGAGAACGTGATGGAGGATGGACGCATGTCGACGGCCCCGGAGCATCTCGCCGCCCTCGTGCGGAACGGTGTGTGGTGGGCGCGGGACTACCTCTACGCCGCCGTCGCGCAGGTGCGCGGCATGGGGCGGCGAGACCGGGCGGAGGAGCTCGCAGACGGCGACGGCGTGCCGATCCTCCTGCTCCCCGGCATCTACGAGACGTGGAGATTCCTCGAACCTCTGGCACGCGCCCTCCACGACCGTGGTCACCCCGTCCACGTCGTCACCGAGCTCGGCGGCAACCGCCGACCCATCGCGGAGTCCGCCGCCCGCGTCGCGCGACTGCTGGTCGCCCGCGATCTCGATGACGTCGTCGTCGTCGCGCACAGCAAGGGCGGACTCATCGGCAAACACCTCATGGCGTTCGACCCGGCGGGTGATCGCGTGCGGGCGATGGTCGCCGTGGCGACGCCGTTCGGCGGGTCGCGTTACAGCCGCCTGATGCCCACCCCGTCGCTCCGCGCCTTCCGTTCCGGGGACGCGACGATGCGTGCGCTCGCCGCGGCGGCGACCGTGAACACCCGCATCACCTCGGTGTACGGAGCCTTCGATCCGCACATCCCCGAGGGGAGCGAGCTGGCCGGCGCGACGAACGTCCGTCTGGTGACCGGAGGACATTTCCGCGTGCTCGCCGACCCGCGCGTGATCGCCGAGGTCATCCGCGTCGCGGAGTGAGGTCACCGGCCGCCGACGCTGCCCCCGCCCATCCCGCCTCCGGAGAAGCCACCCCCGAAGGATCCGCCCGAGAAGCTGCCGGAGCCGCTGCTCGTCGTGTCGGGGGCGCTCGCCGACTGCAGAGAGGTGAAGGTCGACGAGAAGGCCGCGGTCGAGAAGCCGTTCGCTCCGGCATACCAGTGCAGGTCATCGCCGGTCTCACGCACGCGGGTGTCGAGCGCTTCCGCCCATTCCTTCTCCACACCCCAGACGACGGCCCACGGCAGGAGACGCTCGTAGAGGTGAAGTACCTGGGTCGGATCGCCCGCGTCGACCGGTCGCCGCTCCGCACCCTCCGGGCTCTGCAGGATGCGCAGTCGGTCGGCTTCGGCGAGCGCCAGGTAGTCGCGCAAACCTTTGAGGTGATCGCGTGCTGCGGCACCGGCATCCGTCACCCGATCCCGATACCGCAAGAACACGAAGCTCAGGATGCCGGTGACCACCGTCGCGGGAACCGCACCGACCTGCCACCAGGTCGGGTATGTCCCCGCGGCGGCGACGATGAGCGTCGCGATCGCGACGGCGAAAGCCCCGATCGCGAGGCAGACGGCGAGGACGGAGCGGCCGTGCCGGGGTCGCTCCGTCCAGCCGCGCCGCCGGAGCTCGGCGGCGGCCGCCTTCGGCAGCGCCTGCAGAGCGGTCGCGGCGTCCTGATTGTGAGGGCCGAGCGATGCACGGGCTCCCGGTTCGGCATCGGCTCCGAAGACGGCGGCCAGCACGCCGCGGCGCAGAGGTGTGGCGTCGTCCGCGCGGACCAGCTCCAGGGTGAGCCTCTTGGCATCCGCGGGGTCGTCGATGATGCGGAGGTGACCGGCGATCGCGGTGTCGAGAACGGCGGCGGGTACCCCTGCTCGGCCTCGCTGCACGAGCTCGGCCCCCTCGAGGACATCGACATCGTCGGGCGGACCGTACTCGGGGACGATCACCCCGCGCCCTTCCGCATCCCGTCCTTTCCGGCGGGCGACCACAGCCGCTCCCACGCCGGCGAGGCCCAGGCCGACGGCGCCCAGCGAGACGCCGGCGAGCGCCGGGGCGTTGTCCACCGAGAACTGCTCGAGAGGGGTGCGGAAGACCTCGCCGGGGACGAATGTCCCTCGCGCGAAGCCGACGGCGATGGTCATGTTCTCGCCCGCGTCGAGATTCGTGGCGCGGGCGGACCACGTGAGGGGAGCACCCGGTCCGCCCGAACGAGAGATGTCGCACGGGGTGTCGGAGCCGAAACGGCCCTGATAGCACGACGCGGCACCTTCGAGCGCGGCATCGCCCAGGTCGGCGTCGACCCGGAGTCGGGCGCTGACCTCTCCGAAGGGTTGTTCTCCGCCGGTGCCGTTGATGTCGCGGTAGAACTCGTCGGCATCGGTGTCGACGAACGAGCGGATCGTTTCGCGCTGCGTGTAGGTGATGACGTAGGTCTGCACGCCGCGGACGTAGGTGTCGTCCCCGGTCAGGACGCGCACCTCACGTCGGCTCTCCTCCACCTCGTACGGCACGGGCGAACCGGCTCCGTCCGTGACCGACACGATCTCGGTGTGCAGCGCGATGTCGTTGTAGTCGTCGGGGATGACGCGCACGATCCCCTTGTTCTGATCCTCGTCCGGGAAGCGCGCGACGATCGTCTCCGTGACGGTCAAGGCGGCGTGCCCGTCCGGCGTCCGCGTCAGGAGCATGTCGGCATCGAAGGAGTCGAAGGTGAAGTCGCTCACATCCGCGCGGGCGAGCGGTGCTCCCGCGAAGACCAGCATCACCAGCGCGAGGACGAACACGGCGGAGAGCGCGGCCCGACGGGGCCGGATGGTCGAGGCGGCGGCATCCATCCCTCGACGGTAGCGAGCTTCGGTCGCGGACGACTCCACCTCGAGGGGGAGTCAGGGCAGGACGACGCTCTCGGCTGGATCGTCGCCCGCGAGGTCGGTGCCGGCGACGGCCATCACCTCGATGTCCTCGAGGATCGCCGTGCCGGAGAGGGTCGTGAGAAATGCGGTGTCCGCGGCGTCCCGGCCGGTGGCGATCCGCACGTACTCGGCGCGGGGCGCGAGCCGCGTGGCATCCACGACCTCCCAGCGTCCGTCGACGAACGCCTCGACGACCGCGTGGAAGTCCATGGGACGAAGTCCCGGCGCGTAGACGGACGCGAGGCGCGCGGGCACTCCGACGGCGCGCAAGAGACCCGCCGTGAGGTGCGCGTAGTCGCGGCAGACTCCTTGACGCAGCAGGAGCGTGTGGATGGCTGTATCGGTCGGTTCGCTCGAACCGGGTGTGTAGGACAGGTGGGTGAAGACCCACTCGGGAATCCTCCGCACGTTCTCCGCGGGCGTGGCGCCGCCGAACCACGCCAGGGCCGTGGCGGCGAGCTCGTCCGAGGGCACGAACCGGCTCGGGCGCAGATACCTCAGCGGGTCGACGACACCGGATGCCACGGCCTCCGCCGGGCGATCGGCCTCGGCGCGATACGTCATCACGACGTCTCCCACGGGCAACGTCGCGCGATGCAGCCGCGTGCCGTGGTCGTCGAGGATCTCCTGCACCGCGACGGGGCGGCCGTCCGCCGTCAGGGACAGATGCTCGGTTCGCGCCCAGCCACGGGTGACGGCGATCGAGAAGATCGCGTCGGCGTCGCTCTCGACGCGGAGGTCGAGGCGGGCCGAGACGTGCGTGGTCACGCCGCCACGTCCGGGGTCCCCGACGCAGACGACGTCGCAATGACGTCCGCGTCCACACCGTCGACCGCGGTGCGCATGCGCTCGAGGAACTGCGTGACGGCCGTCGCCTCGGCCTCCGTCATCCCGCGGGTCGCGAGCATCATCTGCGCGTGCATCGATCCGAGGGTCTGGCGCATGTCGTCCTCCGTGTGGGACGTGATGACGATGAGGACCTTCCGCCGGTCACTCGGGTGGGGCCGGCGTTCGAGGTGGCCCGATTTCTCGAGGCGGTCGAGCAGGGCGGTCATCGAGGCGGTTGAGATGCCGAGGTGGCGAGCGAGATCGATCGGGGTGACGTCGAGGCTCCGTCGGCCGTGCCTGGTCAGGAAGCGCAGGACCAGCATCTCGTTCTCGCCCATGGCCATGGACGCCTGTGTGCGCCGCCGCATGGACATCTCGGCGGCCCGATAGGCGCGGAGCGCCTCCATCACTCGCGACCCGCGCTCATCGTCAGCGCTGTCGCTATACCAGTAGGACGGGGGACCCGCGCTGATCTCGGTCATGGGAGTCCCTTCGGAAAATGTTCCTTATATCTCGCTTGCCTATTCGCTAGTCTACCTAGTAAGTTCCTAAACAAGCAACGAGGAGAGGGAAACATCATGGCGAAGCTGTTCTACGGGACCACCCCCGAGCCGATCGAGATCGACGACCGTATGCTGGCCCACGTGAAGGTGGTCGCTGCCACCAAGCTCCGCCGTGGCGAGAGCTTCACCCTCTCCTGGACGCACCGCGCGGACGAGCCGGGCGGGCGCTCCACCATCTGGCTCCAGCCCGCCATCCCGCTCCGGTTCGTCTTCGACTCGGAGCAGCCCGAGGCACTCGACCAGGAGCTGCTCAAGCGTCTTGCGAACGACGCCAACTCGTCCCGCGGGCTCAGCCTCGACGTCACCCTCGAGCAGCAGACCGCCGCTCCGGCCAAGACCTCGACGCGTTCCTCGGGGCAGCGGTCGCTGGTCCGCGCCGCCTGAGGGCCTCCCGCGGGCCGGCGCGTGATCAGTCGCGCGTGACGCCCTCGGGGGCCGACGGCCCCGGGTCCGGTTCGTTCCTCGCGGAGTTCTCCGCGCGCACGCGCATCACCGCGGTCGCGAGGAGGATCGAACCCCCGACGATGAAAACCAGCTTCACCGACGCATGCGCGTCCGGCGGCAGGAACAGCGTCGGCGTGGCGAACACGAACGCCGCCGCGGCGCTGAGCGCAGCGCCGAGCGGGCGCGAACTTCTCGGTGTCACCGCGGCTCCCTTCGTACCGGACTCAGCCTAGAACGGATCATCCGGCGGCCTCATACCCGCGCCGGGTCGCTGCGTCTACGGGTGCGACGCGAACCTGTGAACCGGATACCGTCGCCCACACGCGACGAAAGGACGTCCATGCGCGGTGCAATCGCTCGACTTTCCCTGGCCCTGTTCATGATCGTCGCTCTCGCGCTCCCGACCGCCGCGCACGCGGCGTCCGCGCCGCGGGTGACGGTCTCTCCCGCCGAGATCGTCGTCGGAGAAACGGCCACCGTGACCGTTTCCGGCCTGCTCGGGGTGGACTCTGTGCGGTTCGCGCTCGAGCCCGCCGAGGGCGGATCTTTCTCTCCGGGTGATTCCCCGGAGGCGGAGGTCGCGGTGACCGATGGTGAGGCTCGCGTCGAGGTCACGGCCGCGCGAGTCGGTGACCTGTTGGTCTCCGCCGACGCCGGGGAGTCCACGCGCATCGAGGCCACCGTGGTCGTCGTCGCGACGCCGGGTGCTGTCGCGACGTCGACGAGTCCGCCGACCGCCAGCAACGATTCGGCACAGGCGGAGCCCGATGCGGAGGCGGAGAACGGGCGGCTGGTCTTCGTGCTCGTCCCCCTCATCGCCGCCGTCGTGATCGGGATCGGGGCGGTCCTGGTGATCTCGAAGAGTCGTCGCGGACGCCGGGGCGATTGATCGGGCTCTCGCCGAAGTGCGAAGAGCCGCGGCTCAGTCGCTATCCGTCTTCTCGGGGTCGACCGCGCGTTCGTCGGACTCCGAGGCCGCGCTCTCGTCAGGCGAATCGTCGCTCGCTGCATCGTCATCGGCGAAGTCGACGCCCGCGGACGCACCCCGCGGCGTCGCACGGAGAAGCTCGTTCATCTCGGTCATGAAGCTCCCGACCTGCTGCTGCTGCCAGCGCAGGTCACGCGTCCGGTCCTCGGCATCCCGGAGGACGGATGCCGCATGCTCGGTGATCTTGTCCGCGATGCGCTGAGCCCGCTCGCGAGAACCGTCGAGGATCTCTCGCGCGCGCACGTGTGCATCGGCCTCGGCCTGCTGCGCCTGGGCGCGCGCGAGGCGTTCGTAGTCGTCGGCGCGCGCGGAGATGCGTCGCGCGTGTTCGAGAGCCGCGGCGACCTGCTCGCTGGCGTCGCCGGTGATGCGCTCGGCGTGAGCGACCGCTTGGTTGTGCAGCACGAGGAACTCCTGCTGCGCCTCATCTTGTCGACGGGTCAGCGATTCTTCGAACTCGAGCACCCGCGCGGTCATCTCCCGCACGTCGCGCTCGGCCTTCGCCCGCAGCTCGCCGGTCTCTCGCGACACCATCGAGCGCAGCGCGGCCGCTCCCTTCTCCGCTTCGGTGCGGATCGCGACGGCTTCGCGCTCGGCCTGCGCGACCTTCTCGGCAGCGTGAGCCCGTTCCCGCTCGAGTCGCGCGGAATGGGCGGTCGACTCGGTCTCGATGCGCAGGCGCACCTGATCGGCATCGTGCTGCGCTTCGGCGCGGAGACGCGCCTGCTCGGCGACGGCCTCATCGCGGATCGACGCGGCTTCGTCGTGGGCGCTGGCCAGGAGCCGTTCCGCTTGTCCGACGGCGTTCTGAACCAGGACGCCGGCCTGTTCTTCGGCGACGCGGAGGATCGCGTCGAAGTGTTCGCGCCCCCGCTGCGGGTCGTCGTCGTCGCGAGTGGCGAACTCGTCCGACAGGGCGTGGACCTGCGACTCGGCGTCGGCGGCTCGCGCCGCCGCCGCGCGAAGCTGCTCGTGAAGACCGGCGACCTCTTCGGAGTAACGACGGGCGGACTCCTCGAGTTCGGCGTCGTGTTCGGCACGCTGCTGCGCGAACATCGCCTCGGCGCGTCGCTTGGCATCCTCCGTGTCCTCGGTGGCTCTCCGCACGCGGTCGGCGAGCTGACGGATCGCCTCGTCGACGGCCTCGCGGTCGTATCCGCGGAAGTTCACCGGGAAGACCGTGGTGCCCTCGGAATCCCCGGCCGTCGACAGCAGCTCGTCGAGGAACGCATCGTTCTCGGTGGCGTCGGTCCCTCCGGTGCGGCCGTCGCCTCGGTGGTCGTTCGCGATGTCGCGGTCGTCGGTCACGGGCAGTCCTCCTCGTGGTGTCGCGTCCGGATCGCGGACGCTCCTCCGATTCAACCGCACGCGAGCAGCGGTGGGGAAAGTTCGAAGGAGGTTCCGAAGGGGATGCGCGGTCTCAACAACCGGGTGCCGTGGAGTGAGACCGCGCATCCTGGGGAGAGCGACCGTGGAGAAAGAGGGTGCTTGGGGGAGAACCACTCGAGATCGCTCGTGATGAGACTGACACGGGGAGCGGGGCGTGGTGCCGTCGAGGGCCCATTCCTCACCCGGAGGATCGCCCTCAGGTGGTAGCGCTTCACGCGCGCGAGGCGGGCGAGGTCCTGTCGCGCCCGGGAAGCCGGGAACGAGACGGGCAGAGCCGCAGCCGCTGCAGGACGGCCCCCCGGCGCGTCCGCGCTCCGCAGGCTCTGCCCGCCGCATCAGCATCCGGCGGGCAGAGCCGACAACACCGTCGCCGTCGAGGGAAATCACCCAGGACCCGCGGGTAAGTCATCCCCGCGGCGGACGGAGCGGGCGCCTGCCCGCACGGTAAGGTTGCCGGGCCCCTGACGACGCGCGGAGATCCGAATGACCCAGACGACAGAGCGGTCCGCGGGGACCACCACCCGGGGCCGACGAGGGCGGCCCGTCGTGCTGGCGACGGTGGGATCGGTGGCTGCCTTCGCCAGCGCCGCGCTCATCTGGGTGACGCGCTCGTGGGAACCGAGCGTGCACTACGTGAGCCAATTGGGTGCGACGGGGATGTCCACCGCTCCGGTCTTCAACCTCGCGCTGCTCCTGCTCGCCGTCGCCACCGTTCTCGTGGACCGAGCCGTGGTCGGCAGCGCGAGAGCGTATCGAGTGGGGTGGCCGATCGCCACGACGCTCGTTGTCTGCGGCCTCTGTTTCGCGCTCGCGTCGGTCGTGACGTGCTCGCCCGGGTGCCCCGTTCCGTTCACCCCGGGCGCGCTCCCGCAGGATCTCGTCCACATCACGTCCGCGGTGACCGGGTTCGTCCTGGCGATCATCGCGATGGCGCAGGTGGCGACTCTGCGTCGCCGCCCCTGGATGCGCGCCGCGAGCGTGGCCACCCTCGTCGCCGTGGGCGCGACGTCCTTCACGGGCGCCATGATCTCGCTGTTCCGGGGGGACACGGTCCTCGGCGGCAACCTCGAGTTCACGGCCGCGACGCTCGCCATCGCCTGGTTCGGGGTCTTCGGTCTGCAGGTGGCGGCCGACGAGCGCGCCGCCACCCGCTGACCTCACACCTGGGCGGCCAGAGACCTCACCGGGCTGAGTCGGGTCGCCAAGCGGGCGGGCACGATCGACGCGACGAGCGTGAGAACGGCTGTCGCCGCCACGACGGTGAGGAGGATGGATGCCGGGATCGCCGGCGCGACGAACACCGGGCCGTCCGTGAGTCCGGCGGCGTGCGGCATCCATCCGAACAGGGATTGCGCACCCGCCCATCCGTAGGCCGTCCCGAGCAGGAGGCCGATCGTGACCGACGTCACGACGATGTGGGCGGCCTCCCAGACCACCATCGTGCGCACCTGCTGAACAGACAGCCCGAGAGCCCGGAGCAGCCCCAGCTCGCGCTGTCGCTGCAGGATGCCGAGCCTCAACAGGTTCACGACGCCCACCGCGGCGATCACGGCCGAGACGCCGACGAGCCCCATCATCACGCCGGTGAAGACGTCGACCGAGAGCGTGAGCTCGGCCGGGATCTCCTCCCCGAGGACCACGTGGAAGAAGCGGGTCGCCGTCGCCGACGCCACCGCGAACATGGTCACGAGGGTGACACCCATGACCACCCCGATGGCCATGCGGGACGAGCGTTCCGAGTGCCGCAACGCGTTGGCAGCGGCCATTCGCGCCACGACGCTGCGCCCGAAGAGTCCGCCGACCGCGCGAAGCGCCGGGGGGATGAAAAGCGTCGCGCCGATCGCGATCCCGGAGAAGGAGAGGGCTCCTCCCGCGAACGCGAAGAGGATCCCCGAGGAGGACGCTCCGCCGGCCACGATCCCCGCCGCGAGGAGGGCGGCACCGACGGCGACCAGCACGGCTGCCGCGAGGTGTCGCCCGCGACGGGCGACCACCTGTTCGCGAGGAGGTTCGACCGCAGCGGACAACGCCTGAAGGGGCGTCACGACGCCGACGCGACGGGAGCCGATCCACGCCGCCACCCACGTGACCAGGATGACGGCGATGGACGGGGCGGCCAGGTCGGGACGCAGGATCGCCCAGTCCACGCGGAGCCCCCACGCGTCGGAGGCGAGCCGGAGCCCCACGACCGAAACGGCGAGTCCGCCGAGCAGTCCGGCCGCCGCACCGAGCGTCCCGAGGACGAGGCCCTGGCGGGCCAACACCATCCGTTCGCGCCGCGCAGACGATCCCAGCAGGCGCAGGAGCGCGATGCGACGCGTCCGCCCGGCGACGACGGTGGCGAACGTGTTCGTGGTGACGATCGCGCCGACGTAGATCGAGAGACCGACGAGGACGGTGGTGACGATCGTGAGAGCGGCCTGGACCGCGTCCACGCCCTGGAGCTCAGGCTGGGCCCGGACGAGGGTGGCCAGATACTCGGTCACCGACAGGAGGACGACGCCGAACGAGGTCGAGATGGCGCCGACCAGAACGGTGGCCCCCATGCCGGGGTCGCGGAGCCACGCGGCCCTGGCCGGAAGGGTGCGGGCGGCGGCGCTCACGCGGCGGCTCCTTCCGCGCGGAGCATGAAGGTCGAGATCTCCTCGGCGGTCTGGGCCGGCTTGTCCGCGATGATGCGACCATCGGCCACGAAGACCACGCGATCCGCGCGGCTCGCGGCGGCCGGGTCATGGGTGACCATGGCGATCGACTGGCCGAACTCCTGAGCCGCGGTGCGAAGCAGCAGCAGGACCTCACGACCGGACCGGGAGTCCAGGTTGCCGGTCGGCTCGTCCGCGAAGACGAGGTCGGGGGCCGTGGCGAGGGCACGGGCGATGGCCACGCGCTGCTGCTGTCCGCCGCTCAACTGGTCGGGGCGATGATTCATCCGCGCCTTCAACCCGAGGGCGTCGACGAGGGACGCGATCCTCGACTCCTCCTGTGCCGTGGGTCGGCGGGCGTCGAGATCGAAGGGCAACCGGATGTTCTCGGAGGCGGTGAGGGTGGGGACGAGGTTGAAAGCCTGGAAGACGAATCCGACGCGCCGTCGGCGCAGGACGGTCAGCTCGGCGTCCGACAAGCCGGTGATCTCCTGCCCGCCGAGCCACGCGCGGCCACTCGTGGGGGCATCGAGGCCCGCCATCACGTGCATGAGCGTGGACTTGCCGGAGCCGGACGGGCCCATGATCGCGACGAACTCGCCGCGGCGAACGCTGAGCGAGACGCCGTCTAGCGCGTGGACGGCGTTGGCGCCGTCGCCGAAGGTTTTCGTGAGGTTCTCGACGCGGGCAGCGAAGCCGTCGTCTGTGGGCGAAATGGTCATGACTTCACGCTACGAAGCGCGCCGTTCCGTCGCGTCAGCTCCGAGAACGACATCGCGCGAGGGGCGTCATCCTCCAGGGTGAGGAGGAGTGCCTGCGTCATGCCCGGGACGACTGCGCGAACGAACGGTTAGCGTGGATGCGTGAACCGACGACTGTTCTGGCGCATCCTCGGGTGGGCCGCCCCGGTCGCCGCGTTGCTCGTGGTCCTCGCCGTTCTTCGTGGAGCGGGCGTTCCGCTGACGTTCCCCGGAGTGGCCCTCACCCTGGTGCTTCTCGTCCTCGTCCGATTCGTGGTTCTGCGGGCGCGTCGCCGCTCCGACCGTCGTCGCGCCGATCGCCGCTGAGGGACCGGCGCGACGACGGCGTGATCATCGCTCGTTCTCGTTCTCGGTCTCGATCAGGCCCCAGGCGTGGGCCGCACGGATGGCGCTGGCGCGGTCCGACACCTCGAGCTTGCGGTAGAGGCTCTGCAGCTGTGTCTTGACCGTGTTCGGCGATACGACGAGAACCCGTGCGATGTCGGCGATCGTCGATGAGGGCGTCAGTTGAGCCAGCACCACCTGCTCCCGCTTGGTGAGATGGGGAACGCTGACGGATGAGGCGAAGAACGAACTGCGTGTCGCGACCCGATCCCGCGCGCCGCTGGAGAGCGCGCTGAGGACCATCGCCCGGTCCTCCGGTGCGACCGCGCTCCACGGACTCCACAGGTCGAAGCGGTTGCTGATCGCTTCGGCGCGCTGCACCGTGCTGCGTTGCGCGGCGGAGCCGTTCAGCCGAATGTCCGCCACGATGCTCACCACCATGCTCTCCAAGGATGCGCGGGGGGACGCCTCCTGGTGGATACCCCACTTCACGCTCATCACGAAGGCCTCGTGCGCGCGGCCCGCGTACAGCTGCGAGAGCGCGATGGCCGGGGCCGTCGCCGACGAGAGCCCGAACGGGCCTTCGAAGAGAGCCAGCGCTTTTCGCGCCTGCCGAAGCGCGATGAGGACTTTCGCGCGCGCCGTGAGCATCTGCGTGGACTGGAAGTGGGAGGGCGGGGTGCTCCGGGCTCGTGTGCCCCAGGAGCGCAGCATACCGAGAGCATCGGGAGCGGCTCCGGAGAGCAGGGAAGCGAGGGCTTGGGTGGATGCGGCGTACGGCCACAGTTCCCGCGCGGAGGCGGTTGCCGGCACCGTCTCCAGGGCCTTGCGCGCTTCGTGTGCCTCGCCTCGCTCGAGCAGCAACCAGGCGCCTGCCAGTCGCACGGCCTCACCCCACGGGGTGTCGAACCACCCGTCGCCTCGCGTCCGATCGACGATCGACTCCGCGCCACGGACGTCCCCCTCGAGCAGGGCGATCACGGCGAGGATGCCGCTTGCCCGCATCCGCTGCGGCGGAGCCGCCATCCGTTCGACCTGACCGATCGCCGATGACGCGTCGCGCAGTCTCCCCATCGCGAAGTGCGTCATCCCGACCTGGTACCAGCCCTCCACGACGACGTCGGCACCCAGATCCTGACGACGACGGAGAGCATCGATCAGCAACGCGGCCGACTCCGTGGCGAGGGCGAAGCGCCCGGCGGCCCGCAGCAGGCTGACGCGAAGGATGAGACCCAGAATGTTCCCGTGGGCGGATGCCTTCGCCTCGGGCAACTTGCTGAGCGCGCTGATCACAGCGGCAGGTGTCTCCGACGATGTCGATGTGGACGCGTCGAGGGCCAGAAGGGTGTCCACCGCGATCGGTTCGGAGCCTGCGTGGGAGCGCAGGGCGGCGATCAGCGAGTGGAAGACGGCGACGTCGCGCGCCCAGATCTCCGCTCCGGACGCGCGGAGCACCGAGGCGAGGGTGGCCCACTGGCCGGCATCAGCGGCCAGCTGCGCCGCCCGCAGAGGCTCGCCGGTGGCGACGAGATGGTCCAGCAGGCGGAGCCGGGCGCGCTCGACCAGCGCAGGCTGTCGCGCTTCGATCTCTCGCAGCCATTGAGCCCGCACCGGCTCGGCGAGCACGAGGCGTGTCGAGCTCGGCCAGACGAAGCCGGCATCCTGCAGTTCACCGGGAAGATGTTGCGTGGTCCCGACCGTGGGGTCGATCCCGATCGCGTCGGCGAGTTCGACGTTGATGAACGGAGCGACGGCCAGCAGTCTCAACTCGTCGGTGACGGGGGTCGCCAGGCGCTGCTCCATGTCGCCGGTCAAGGAGCGACTCGCGTGTTCGGCGGCCGCCTCCGCCTCGTCGCCGCTGCGGAGCGAGAGGCCCTCGAGGCGAAGACGAGAACTCACCAGCTGCGCGAGTGCCGGCCAGCCGTAGGTGCGCGCCATCATGATGTCGAGGGCGGCGTCGCTGGCGTCCACGCCGTTCAGCTCGAAAACCGTCGCCAGCTCGGACCGCGACATCAACAGGTCGCCGGGCGGCAGCACGTGCACGTCGAACTCGAGGGCGACGAGTGGGCTCTCGAGCCGAGTGACGTGTCGAGTGGCGACCACCACGCGGAGGGCGGGGTCGACGCGGAGCAGCTCGATGATCTGCTCCGAGGTGAGACCCGTCCTGTCGGTCAGGTTGTCGACGAGCAGGATGTGCTGCGCGGGACCGTCGTGGAATGCGGCGGACACCTTCTCGAACAGGTCGGGTGAGGTCTGTGCGGCGTCGACCAGCTGGACTCCCGCTTCCGGGTCGTCGGCGAGTGCGCTGGCGAACTGCCGGAGCAACGATGTCTTGCCGACCCCTGCGGGTCCGCGCAGAAGGACGACATCGCTCGAGACGGCGTTCCTCAACGCCGAGACCGTGTCGCAGCGAGGGGTCCAGAACCGGCTCGAACGGCGCGATGCGCGCGCGAGAGAGGGTGAGGTGTCCAGGTCGATCAGCATCGGGTGTCTCCAACTCAGTGACCGTCGCCCCTTCGCCTCTGTCTGAGGAAGGGACGAGCCGGTGATTCACGCGACGGACGCGCACTGACGATCATTGAGGCCACCCGCGGGGGACACCGGTCCAAAGAGCGGTCTTTCATCCCGTCCGTCATCCCCTCATCACCCTTTCGGCATCACACCCTCCTCCTCCGCCGGGGCGCGGTGCGGCGCCCCCGCTCTTTCGCCCGTCCGCGCAGCGATCAGGGTCGTCCGGGGGTGTCGAGAGGGTGTGCCTATGCTGCGTCGGGCTCGGCGGCTCGTCGCCGGCCGTGCGAAAGGCGGACACGAGTGGACATGCAGAGGGTGGTCCGCGTCCTGCGGGCCTACTGGAAGGCGATCGTCGCCCTGACCGTGGTGGGAGGCCTCGCCGGACTGGGATGGAGTGCGATCCAGCCGCGGGTGTACACCGCCGACGCGAGCGGGTACGTGGCGGCGATGTCGTCCGACAACTCGACCGGGGCGGCTCTGGCAGGCGACCAGCTGGCCTTGTCGAAGGTCAAGTCGTTCATCGACATGGGGTACTGGCGCAGCGTCGCGGAAGCGGCCAAGGAGGATCTGGGCCTGCCGGACAGCCCGGAATCGCTCGTGCAGCGCATCCAGGTGTCCAATCCCGTCGACACGGTCAACGTTCGTGTGGATGCCGCCGGCCCGACGCCGGAGTCCGCCCGAGACCTCGCCGAGGCATGGATCCGCGGGATGACGAAGCAGGTGGACGGCCTGGACTCGGCGGGCTCGGGTCAGGGGGCGGTCCGACTGGTGGCGGGCGACTCCGCTCGACTCCCCACCTCTCCCTCGTCTCCCAACGTTCGCGTCAACGTGGCGATCGGCGCGATCGTCGGCGCGATCCTCGGTGTCGTCTTCGCGCTCGTGCGACGGGCCTTCGACCGCCGTCTGCGGTCGGCCCGCGATATCACGGACGCCGTGGACACCTCCGTCGTCGGGGTGTTGCCGGTCGACAAGGAACTCGCCTCCGGGCGCGCGGTCTTCTCGTTCGACGACATCAAGGATGGGCGCGGATCGTTCGCGCACAAGGAGGCCATGCGCGAACTGCGCACCAATCTCCAGTACGTCGACGTCGATCACCCGGCGAAGGTGATCGTGATCACCAGCCCGCTGCCCGGTGACGGCAAGTCGACCACGGCCGCCAACCTCGCCGTCAGTATCGCCGCCACGGGTCGATCGGTGATCCTCATCGACGCGGACATGCGGCGTCCTGTGCTGGGTGGGATCTTCGGCTTCTCGGATGACGTGGGTCTCTCGGATGTCCTCGCCGGGCGCGCGCAGATCGAACAGGTCGCTCATCAGGTGGACGAACATGGACGGCTCTTCGTGGTCGCGGCGGGGCGCACGCCGCCCAATCCGACGGAGATGGTGGGCTCGCAGCGCATGCAGCAGCTGGCTCGCAGGCTGTCCGACGACATGATCGTCGTCGTCGACTCGCCGCCCACCCTCGCGGTGGCTGATGCCGCGGTGATCGCGAGCTGGGCCGACGGGGCTGTCCTCGTGGTCACGGCGGGACGCACGACGGACGACATGCTCGTGCGGGCGTGCGACAACATCGGCAAGACGCGTGGCCGGCTCCTCGGCGTCGTGTTGAACCGCGTCCCGCTTCGCGGTGCCGACTCGAGCTACTACGGGTCCCAGTACGCCGGCTATTACGGCTACGGTGCGCCGACGAGGACGCGACGCCCCTGGTGGAGGTCGGAGAGCGCGAAGCGCCCCGGCGTCGATGACGCCGACGTCGCGGCGACCCCGGGTCCGCGTCGCCACGCCGCCCTGCCCCCCGACAACGTCAGTGGACTGCGTACGCTTTCGCAGCGGAGGAAGGTGTCGGGGCAATCGGGTGGGCCGTCGGGTGAAGAGGGCGAGGTCGCCCCGCCGGCGACGCAGCCCGTGGTCTCCGTGCAGGAAGAGCCGGCGAGAGCGAGTCGTCGTCGTCGCTCCTGACGGTGAACAGAAAGAGGAGAAGGGGCGTCGATCCACGGATCGACGCCCCTTCTCCTCTTTCGTCGTCAGTGCGCCGTGCCTCCCGGGGCGACCACCGCTTTGAAGGTGCGCGCGAGGATGACGATGTCCCCGATCAGCGACCAGTTCTCGACATAGAACAGGTCGAGCCGGATGGCGTCGTCCCACGCGAGCGCCGATCGTCCGCTGACCTGCCACAGCCCGCTCATGCCCGGACGGACGATGAGACGTCGGTGTGCGTCGTCGTCGTAGAACGCGACCTCCGCGTCGCGCTGAGGTCGCGGTCCGACCAGACTCATGTGTCCGCTCAGCACGTTGAACAACTGCGGCAGCTCGTCGAGCGAGTACTTCCGCAGCCATCGTCCGACGCTCGTGATGCGGGGATCGTTCTCGACCTTGAACAGGGGCGACCCGTCGCGCCCCTGCTCCGCGAGCAGCTCGTGCAGGCGTGCATCCGCGCCGTCGACCATCGAACGGAACTTGAGCATCCCGAAGTGCGTTCCCCCCTGGCCCACGCGCTGCTGGCGATAGAGCACGCGACCCGGGCTCGACATCCGCACCAGCGCGGCCAACGTCAGCAGAACGGGGGAGAGGAGCAGGATGAGCGTCGCCGAGCCGACGATGTCGAAAGCGCGCTTGAGGACCTTCTGCGTCGTGGAGTACTGGGGCGTCTCGATATGGACGAGGGGAAGGCCCGCGACCGGACGCGTGTGGATGCGAGGTCCTGCGACATCGGCGAGGTTGACGGCGACGACGAGGTGCTGCCGCCCGGGCTCGAGGATCCAGCCGATGCGCCGGATGTCCTGCGGCTGGAGGTGTGCTCCACCTGTCACGAGGACGCTGTCCGCCTGAAGCTCGTCGAGAAGCTCTCGCAGTCGGCGGGAGTGTCGGTCTGTCCAGCCCGCGTCGAACCCCTCCGCGGTGACCGTGTGCACCCCGACGACCGTGAATCCGACGCCGGGGTGGCGTGCAAGCTCGGAGGCGACTCGAGCGTTCTCGTTTTCCCCGCCCACCAGGACGACGCGCGTCGCCATCGACCCCCGGCGCCGCTGGGCCACCAGCCAGGATCGACACGCCGTCCGCGCGCCGAGGAGCACGGCGGTGCCGGCGGGGAGACTCAGCAGGAAATAGCCCCGGGAGAGGTCGATGCTGCCCAGGTAGGCGCCGATCGCCACGAGACCGAAGAGCTGGAACGACGCCCCGATGATCAGCCGATGTTCGGTGATGCCGTGCCCGAGAACACGTGGATGCCGGCTCCCGCTCAGGGTGAGCGCGAGGAGCCACGCGCCGGAGAGCAGGATCGACACGGTCGTGTAGCTCACGGGTGCCGAGCTGACCTCCGTCGGATGCGGCCCCAGCCACAGCACCTGGGCTCCGAACACCGACGTCAGAACGACGGCCGTGTCGACGACGGAGAGGATCCGCGCGTAGCGGCGCTCCCACGGCGTCGTCGGTGTCCGCGCGACCGACGGTGGCGCAGAGGGGGATGGTGAACTCAGAGTTGAGACGGCGAGATTCATAAGTGCTCCGCTAACGGTGCCCGAGGGTCATGGAGGGGGCCGCCGTCGGGGCACGAGACATGCGGCGGGCCTCGGAACTGTGCCACCGGGCGGATGAGCCGACGGCGCGGTCAGCGGGGTGCCTGCGCGGGTGAATCGGTCGGGCGAGGATGACCGTCCAGCACATGCGCTGGCGTGGCTCGGTCCGCATTCGTCGCGTCGCACGGGTCCGTCTGTACTGATCCCCTGTGAACTCACCCCTGGATCGAGGTCCCTCACCTGATTCCACACGCGGCGGGGCGGAGGACGCGACCAACGATGAGCATGTAAACATGTTCATGTGAGCGTTGCTCTCCGATCAAGCTGGGACGATGACGGACGCGCCCGACCCCTGGAACGACTTCGCGCGGGAGCTGGGGAGACGGCTCCTCCGTGCGCGCGCGGAGAGGGGCCTGTCGCAGGAGCACGTCGCGCACGCGGCCGGTCTCGCGACGTTCACCTATCGCAAGCTCGAGAAGGGCGAGTCGAATCCGGGAACGCCGGCCAATCCCCGTCTCAAGACGCTCGTTGCGCTCGCCGAGGTTCTGGAGATGTCGCTCGACGAGCTGATCCCGGCGCGTCCAGGGGGTGTGGCACCCGGGCGTTGAGCTCGATGTCGGAGGGTCGTGATTCACTCGGGGCGTGCCCACCGATGATGGGGTCGCTTTGGACGGGCGGCCCTGCAAGAGAGGTGTCAGGCATGAATCGAATCCCGGCAGAGCAGCGCCCGCAGAACACGGCGTGCGCGTTCGCGTGGTGCACGACCGACCACGGCGAAACGGTGCATCCGGACGATGAGATCCACCGGAGCGCGGGCACGGGTTTCCCGGCGCGCGTGCGGGACGGCCACCTGGGCAGCGCCGACGTTCTCAGGGATATAGAGGTGGGAGTCATCCGTCGCCCCGACGACGCCGAATCCTGGGTCGCGCTCGAGTTCGGTGCCGGGTACGCGGTCGCGATCGATGTCGTCGCCGCGCGCACGCTGGGTCGCCTGCTCCGCGATGCCTCCGCCGTCGCCGCGGCCCTCGGCGACTGACGCCGCCGGTGGAGGTCGAGCGGGGCCGCCGGGCGTCCGCGCCGAGGGGCGTGGTGGGCTGAGGGGTGTCTTCTTGCGCTCCCGCGAGGAGTTCGCGTGTGCACCCGGCCGGGCCCGTTCACCCGAGTCGGTGTTCCCTCGCGTGAGCAGCCGAAGAGAAGAGGCCATCGCGACCTGCGTTTGACTGGCCGGGCGCGGTGCCGCCGCGCGGAAGGAGCCTTTTCGATGTCGTCAGACCCGTCCTCGACGCGACCTCACCTCATCGTGGTGTGCACGGCGAACGCCATTCGCTCGCCGTTCGTCGAGAATCTCTTGCGGAAGCGCCTGGCGGAGCGGGGCGTCCACGGGGTCGAGCTGGAAAGTGCCGGCACGGCGGCGCGTTCTGGCGGCCCTGCGGAGGAGGGAGCGCGGGCACTCGCGCGAGCTCGGGGCTTCTCGCTCGATGCGCACCGAACGCGTCTTCTGGAGGAGCGAATGCTGAGTGCGGGCACGACGGTGCTGTGCGCCGAGCGTGCGCACCGACGTGTCGTGCGGGGGATGCGCCCCGACCTGATGGGCCAGGTTTTCACGATCCGCGAGTTCGCGAGACTTCTCGACGGCGCTCGGCCCGCCGATGGGCCGAACACGTGGCCGGCGATTCTCTCGGCGGTCGCGCGTGCACGCTTCGGTGATCGTCACGTCGCGCAGAGCGAGGACGACATCGTCGACCCGATCGGACAGGACGCCCCCGTCTGGGTCGAGTTCGAGCAACGCGCGACGAGCGCGGTCGAGGTGATCGTGGAGGCGATGTCGGGACTCGCTCAACCTGCGCCCGACCGACGCGCTCCCGCCGTGCCGACGACCCGCCGCGCCTATCGGGCGGCGACTCGCGCACGCGCTCGCGACGCACATCTCTGACGCGCCCTCAGCCCTCGCGGGAGACGGCTCCGGGATCGAGCCCGGGCGACGGCTCCCGCATCGAGCCGTCCGCAGCGGCGCGCACGTCGCCGCGAGTGGTCAGGGACGGACTCCCTCGCCCCCTGGACCCGATGAGGAGCGCACTGCCGGTGACCGCTCCGACGGCGTCGGCGGCGACGTCCACGGCCGGTGGGACGTGCGTCGCGGATGCCACGCGGCCGCTCACGTATCGGGTGAGGTCACAGACTCCGGGTGACGAGAGGCGGCACGCGGCCGTCTTCGGTCTCGGAGCGCGCGATCATGCGGCCGAGGCCGACACCGGCAGCGAGCGAGATGACGATCCAGGCCAGCAAGGCGATCAGGAAAGCGACGACCATGGGACTTCTCCTTTGGAGTCCGGGTGGTGCAACGACAGGGCGACTGCTGCTCACAGTAGCGGCGCCGACCCGCGCCGCGGTGCATCGGCGCGAGGAAAGATCGGCGATTCTTCAGCCTCGACGACTGAACGTCCGCCGCACGATACGCAGGAGCCCGAGGAACCCGAACAGCCCGATCACCGCGCCCAGGACGGCGAAGAGGGTGACGGATCCGCCGAGAACGGGCCCTCCCCCCGAGACGATCAGCACGACCGCGATCACCACCGCTGCGATCGACACCAACGTCGACGCCGCCTCCGCGGTGATGCGGGTCAGGATGCCACCGGCATCCGATCCGTCCTTGGAGCGGAGGGTGACGCCGATCGACCCCTTCTCGATGCCGGTCAGGAGGGCTTCCAGGCGCCGTGGCACGCGCTGGATGCGCGCCATCGAGATGACGGCCCCGGCTTGAAGATCGGTGGCCAACCGTTTGACCGACAGCGTCCGGCGCAAAAGTGTGGGCATCAACGGCAGCGCCCGCCCGACCATGTCGAAGTCATCGACGATCACGCGCAGACACCCTTCGAGAGTGGCGAAGCTGCGGAACGCGGAGGCGAGCTCGCCGGGAAGGGCGATGCGGTGCTGACGGATGACATCGACCATGCGCGTGAAGATCGATCCCTGACCGTCCGTGCGCAGGTGCTCCGTCGTCAGCACGATGCCGACGTCGTGCCGGAACGCCTCGAGGTCCACATCCTCGGGAGCGTCGACGATGAGCAGGAGCGCGTCGGTGGCTGCCACGTCGTTCTCGCCCAGCGCTGCCAGAAGGAGGGCCGTCATGTGCTCACGCCGGCTGCGTTCGATGATCCCCACCGCGCCGAAGTCGATGAGACCGAGCGTGCCGTCCTCTTTCAGGAGGACGTTGCCGGGGTGGAGGTCGGCGTGGAAGACCCCGTACACCAGGATCTGCTCGATGACCGTCGACATCAGGACCTGCGCCAAACGATCGCGCTCTTCGGGACTCAGGGTGGCGAGACGGTCCCTCGAGTCGCTCAACGCCGCTCCGTCGACCAGCTCCATCGTGAGAACCCGCGGGCCGGACGCGTCCGGGAAGACGTGGGGAACGGAGACGATACCCCGACGGTCGGGCTCGGCTTTGTCGATCCGCTCGAGGGTGGAGCGGATCATCTCGGTGTTGCGCGCCTCGATGCGGTAGTCGAGTTCTTCGAGGAGAGTCGTGGTGAATCCGTGCGCCACCGACTCGATGTGGAGGTCACGGCCCACTCTCGTGCGCGCTTCGGCGCGATGAGCGAGACGGCCGATGATGTCGGCATCCGCCTCCACCTGCGCCCGAGCGGCGGGACGTTGCACCTTGACGACCACGTCGGTTCCGTCGAGCAGTCGTGCCCGGTGGACCTGTGCCACGGACGCGGCGGCCAGAGGAACGCGATCCACCTCCGCGTACACCTCGTCGATCGATGTGCCCAGATCGCTTTCGATGACCTCTCGCACCGTCTCCCACGGAAGCGTCGTCGCCTTGGTCTGCAGACTGGACAGGGCGCTGAGATACGGTTCCGGGATCAGATCGCGCCGAGTCGAGAGGACCTGCCCCAGCTTCACGAAGGTCACGCCGGCGTCGTTGATGGTGGACACGATGGCGTTGGCACGCTCTTCCGCCGTGCTGAGTTCTTGTTCGACGCGGGCGCGCCCGCCGTGGAAGAGCCACCCCACGCCGTGTCGTGACGCGATCGCCAGGATCTCCAGGTATCGCCGCGTGCGCTTCCGCTGGCGCAGCGCGGCGCGTACGAGATCGACCGGGTTGGGGAGGGGGCGAGTGGGGAAGATCGCCTCGCTCGCGACGAGAGCCGCCACCCCCAGCGCGAAGACCCAGGCGATGGCGAGGGCGACCAGGGCCAGCCACAGCCCGGCCTCGCCCGCAGGTTCCGGAGAAGTCCCGGTCTGGCGGAGCACCCAATCGGCGAAAGGGACGCCGAGGAAGAAGACCAGCAGACCGATGATGATGCTGCGCGGCCAGCCGACTGCTGTGCCCAGGATGCGGCGGGCGACGAACCCCACGAGCACCGCCGAGACGATGGCGGCGACGGAGATGAGGAGGCTGACGACCACGGGGTCAGCGTAGCCGCCGCATCACGAGATGCGCAGATGCCCGCAGCTCGGGCACTGCCAGTGTGCGGAGCGAGCGGTGTGCCGTTCCACCATCGGGAGGAGGCAGGACATGCAGCGGGGAGAGAAGCCGAGGTCGCTGTCGTCGTGCGGTGCATCCGGGCGGAAGGGGTGGGGGAGAGAGGAGAGCATCGGGTGTCCTTCGGGGCGAGAAGGCATTCTTACATGCGCACGCGAAGGGTGGGAGGAGCTGTCCACAGGGGGCGTCTCGCGGAAACGCAAGACGCCCCGGCCGGGGCCGGGGCGTCTTCGTGTGCGAAGGTCAGGGACGACCCATGCCGTGGTACGTCCACCCGGCGGCACGCCAAGCGGCGGCGTCGAGGCAGTTGCGGCCGTCGATCACGACGTGCCCCCGCGTCAGCGTCGCCGCGTGCGCCGGATCGAGCTGGTGACGGTATTCGTCCCATTCGGTCACGACGATGACGGCATCGGCATCCTGCAGCGCTTCGTCGCGGTCGTGCACGTACGTCAGCTGCGGGTGAACGCGCTGCGCGTTCTCGATCGCGGCGGGATCGGTGAGGGTGACGTCGGCACCGAGGCCGTGCAGACGGACCGCGACGTCGAGAGCGGGGGAGTCCCGGATGTCGTCGCTGTGGGGCTTGAACGCGGCGCCCAGCACGGTGACCTTCTTCTGGAAGACGGAACCGCCGAGGGCCTCGCTCGTCAGCTCGACAGCGCGGTCGCGCCGGCGAAGGTTGATGGCGTCGATCTCGCGGAGGAACGCGACGGACTCGCCGCGGCCGAGTTCTTCGGCGCGAGCGGAGAACGCGCGGATGTCCTTCGGGAGGCATCCGCCGCCGAAGCCGATACCCGCACCGAGGAAGCGGCGCCCGATGCGCGCGTCGTGCCCGATCGCGTCGGCCAGGGTCGTCACGTCGGCGCCGGTGACCTCGGCGATCTCGGCGATTGCGTTGATGAAGCTGATCTTCGTCGCGAGGAAGGCGTTGGCGGAGACCTTCACGAGCTCAGCCGTGGCGTAATCCGTGACGATGAAAGGCGTGCCCTTCGCGATCGACGGGTGATAGACCTCGCGCAGGATCTGCGCCGCGCGCTCGCCCTCAGGGGTCGCGGTGCCCTCTGCGAACGGCACACCGGCCACCAGACGATCGGGGTCGATGGTGTCCTGAACGGCCCAGCCCTCACGGAGGAACTCCGGGTTCCACACGAGGGTCGCTCCCGTCTCGGACACGCGCGGGGCCAGCGTCGCTGCGGTGCCGACCGGAACCGTGGACTTGCCCGCGACGAGGTCTCCCTCGGACAGGTAGGGGAGCAGGCCGTCGACGGCTGCGTTGACGTAGGTGAGGTCGGCGGCGTAGCCGCCTGCCTGCTGCGGGGTGCCCACGCCGATGAAGTGGACCTTCGCGCCCTGGGCCGCCGACATGTCGGTCGTGAACGAGAGGCGACCCGACGCGATGCCCTCGGTCAGGATCTCCTGCAGTCCGGGCTCGAAGAACGGGGCCTCGCCCTTGCTCAGCGCGGTGATCTTGCGCTCGTCGACGTCGATGCCCACGACCTCATGGCCGATGGAGGCCATCGCCGCCGCATGCACCGCACCCAGGTAACCGCACCCCACTACAGACAAACGCACGATGGAAGCCTTTCAGATTATTGTCGACGCGACACGGGGACACCCGGTCACGGACCCGCAGACCTGCGGGGATTTCACGCGGCGGTGTCGCCCGGCACCAGGGCGGCGCGAGCGGTCTTGCCGAGAATGACGAAGTCGCCCAGGAGCGTCCAGTTCTCCACGTACGACAGGTCGAGGCGGACCGATTCCTCCCACGACAGCGACGAGCGGCCGCTGACCTGCCACAGCCCCGTGATGCCGGGCTTGGCGAGGAAGCGACGGTGCACGTGATCGGCGTACTGTGCCACCTCGGACGGGAGCGGCGGACGAGGACCGACGAGGGACATCGAGCCACCGATGACGTTGAACAGCTGCGGCAGTTCATCCAGGCTGAACTTGCGCATCACCCGGCCGATGGGGGTCACGCGAGGATCGTTCTTCATCTTGAACAGCACCTCGTTGCCCGAGTCGCGCTGCTGTTCGGCGAGATCGTGCAGCAGCTCCTCGGCGTTGACGACCATCGAGCGGAACTTGATCATCGTGAACTCGGTGCCGTGGAAGCCGATGCGCGTCTGGCGGAAGAAGACCGGACCGCTGCTCGACAGGCGGACGGTGATGGCGAGGAACGCGAGCAGCGGGCTCAGGAGGATCACCCCGGCGATACTCGCCAGGAGGTCCACCGTGCGCTTGAGGAAGACCTGTCCACGGGAGAACCGAGGGGTCTCGACGTGGATGAGGGGGAGCCCCGCGACCGGCCGGGTGTGCAGGCGCGGGCCGGCGATGTCGATGATGCTCGGGGCGAGGACGAGGTGCTGACGCCCGGCCTCGAGGCTCCACGAGATCTCCTTGACCTTGTCGGCGGGGAGCTCGTCGGCGCTCGTGACGGCCACGGTGTCGGCGCCGGTGGCGGAGAGCGCCCGGGAGACATCCCCGACGTGTCCCATCACGGGAATGGAGGTCCCCGGGATGACGTCGGCGATCTTGCCGTTGGGCACGCAGGCGCCGACGACGCGGTATCCGGCGCTGGGGGTGCGCGCGAACTCCCGCGCCAGCTGGGTGACCGAGGTGAGGGAGCCGACCAGGAGGACGTTGGCGGAGTACTTGCCGTTCGACCGCTGGACGATGAGCCACTGGCGCCAGAGCCAGCGCGTGAAGACGAGGACGATGATGCCGGCGGGGAGGGAGATGAGGAGGTATCCGCGCGCGACGTCGATCTGCGTCAGGAAGGCGAGGATCGCCACGGCGCCGAACACCCGGAAACTGGAGTCCACGATCCGGACGTACTCCTGAGAGCCGGTGCCGATCACACGGTCGCTGCGGGAGTCGACGAACGACAGAGCCCACATCCACGCGATGATGAGCAGCGCCGAGAAGATCCAGTACGACAGGTCGGTGATGCGACCGTCTTTGCTGGCCGCGACGGCGACGTTGCCGGTTCCGAACCAGACGAGCTGCGTGCCGTACACGACCCACACCAGGGAGGCGAGGTCGGTGAGGAAGAGATTGCGGCGGTATCGCAGTCGCCACCTGTCGAGGGGGTGCCGCGTGACCGAGGTCGGCGTCGAAGGCGCGGGGGCATCCACGACGGGGTCGGAACCCCCGGCGTAGCTGTCCTGCGACGTCGATGTCGCGTCGACTCTCAGGTCAGACGTCACAGTTCGTAGGCCTTTCCCCCAAGGTGCCTGGAAATCACTTTCTCCCCGCTGAACGATAACAGGCGGATCTCACCCAGTGAATCACCCTCGAGTGAACGCGATGTTTCTGAGACACACCCGGTGACGCTTCACGCGACGGCCGGGACCGGCGCTCCTCCGGGGCCGGTTCGGTGTGTCGCTACACTCGGGCAGCGGATGACCGGATGTCCTGCTCCGGGGGCACCACGGCCGGAAGGACCACCCGATGTCGCGTTCGCAGACGGGCTCTTCTCGCGCGGGCCGAGGGCGACGTCATGCCCTCATCGCCGCGATCGCGGCGATCGCCGTGGTCGCGGGCGCGGCCGTCGCCGTGCCGATCGCCCTCCGTCTTCTCGGCGGACCCGAGCCCGCGGTCGCACCGTCGTCGCCTCCCGCCGAGTCGTCGCATCCGGCCCCCACACCGACGAGTACCCCGACCCCGACCCCGACCCCCACCCCGACGCCGGGTTCGCCGGTGGCGCAGTCCTGCCCGGGCGGCGACACGCTTCTGACGGTGTGGGCGCACCCCGACGACGACATCATCTTCGGGAACCCGACGATCTCGGAGGCGATCGCCGCGGGCCAGTGCGTCCGCACCGTCTTCCTCACAGCCGGCGACGCGGGTCGGGGCCTGGACTACACGCACGCCCGAGAACTCGGCATCCTGCGCGCCTACAACGTCATGCGCGGGAACGACGGACTGTGGGATGAGACCGTGATGACGCTGGACAGTGGGATGCG
The DNA here is from genome assembly GCA_029239635.1 of Microbacterium sp. Lineage (GTDB taxonomy): Bacteria > Actinomycetota > Actinomycetes > Actinomycetales > Microbacteriaceae > Microbacterium. Next base: position 63,462 of record JARBUN010000001.1, read on the forward strand.
TGTCGATCGGCTGACGCCCCAGGGCGACGGCCGCGTCTCGGTGTTCTTCGTGCGGCTCCCCGACGGGAACATCACCGACGGCGGCTTCGCGGCCACGGGGTACGCCACGATGAGCAAGCTGCTCGACGGGAGCATCGCGTCGCTGGCTCCCCTCGACGGCGGGCCCGCGGTGAGCGCCGCGCAGCTCTCGGCGAGCCTGACCGAGTTCGCCGACGCCCTCCGCCCGGCACGCACGCTCACCCACATCCCGCGCGGCAGCGCCTTCGCCCCGGGAGACCATCCCGACCATTCGGTCGTCGGCACCCTCGTGCGCGACGCGATCGGCCCCGTCGACGGTGTCGGTCAGGGGCTGCGCTACCTCGTCGGATACCCCTCCGAGAATCTGCCGCGCAACGTCGACGGCCAGACCCTCGACGCCAAGGTGGAGACGTACCGCGTCTACACGCAGCAGGACGACGTCATCCGCTGCGCCGACCGGGACGCCTGCCTGAGCACGCGCAAGTTCGGCGAGTGGCTCCAGCGCTCCTACCCGAAGACCGAGGCCGAGCTCGAGATGCGCTGACCTCGCCGTCCGGACTCAGTCGCGCAGGCGCAGGAGCCGGACCGCGACGTCGTGGCATCCGTCCGGTGAGGGCAAGCCGTAATCGACCTCGACGACGATGCGCAGGTCGGTCGCGAGCGCTTCGGGAGTGGGGTCGGATGCCAATGCCTCGAGGATCGGGACGATCAGGTCGTCGTACTCGTCGGCGGGCCATCCGTCGCCGATGTCGCGGACCCCGATGGGGTCCCACTCCCAGAGGATCGCGCGCACACGGAGAGCGGCGGGGGACAGAGACCGCGGCGGTGAGGACGTCTGCATCCCGTGAGTGTGGCCACGTTCTCTCGGTGTCCGCTGAGCGTTGCCCATGCGACAGGTGAGCCGATCGGCTAGCGATCCCCCGCCGAGCGGGGGGAGGGGCGCGGCGATGCACGAGATCCACGCCCCGGCCGCGATAGCGTCGAGCCCGGAAGACGCAGGATCGAACCGGCGACCGGAGCACGTGCCCGGTGCGGGCGAAGAAGAAGAGGACGGACCCGCCGTGGGCACAGACGACGAATCCGCGCCCGACACGGCGGTGGGCGCGGCACCCGACGAGGCTGCCCGCGAACGGGCGCGCCGCCTCCGGTTGACGCGGCGCGGCCTGCTCATCGGCGGCCTGGCGGTGGTGGGTCTCGGGGCGGGGGCCCTGGTGTACCGCAACATCCGCCGCAGCGCCGGCCCCGTCGGGACGTGGGTCTCCCTGGCCCCGATCCCGGCGGCATCCGTCCCTTCTCCGTTGCCGCCCTCTCCCGCCGCGGAGGCCCCCGGAACGACGACGGGAATGGCCGTCTGGGCCCACGCCGACGACGACATCATCTTCGCCAACCCCGCTCTGTCGGACGCGATCGTGGCCGGTCACACCGTGCGTGCCGTGTTCGTCACCGCCGGTGATGCGGGGAAGGGCGCGGAGTACGCGCGTCAGCGGGAGGCCGGCATCCGTGCCGCGTACGACGAGATGCGCGGCAGCACCGCGCCCTGGCAGGAACAGCAGATCACCCTGCTCAGCGGAGCCGCGGTCACCCGCTTCGTCCCGTCCGACGAGCAGCGCATCTCCCTGACCTTCCTCCGCCTGCCCGACGGAGGCCTGGATGCCGAGGGCTTCGCCGCCACGGGCCATGCCGGGCTGACGCAGCTGATCAACGGTTCGGCGGCGACCCTGACCTCGGTGGACGGCTCCACCGTCTACGACCTCGACCGCCTGTCGGCGACGATCGTCGAGCTCATCGGAGCCGCCCAGCCCACGCACGTGACGACCAACGTCCCCCACGAGAGCGCCTTCGCGCACGGAGACCACCCCGACCATTCGTGCGTCGGGTCGCTCGTGCGGGCCCTCGCCCCGCAAGCGGGCATCGCCCCCGAAGCGATGTCGTACTACGTGGGGTATCCCTCGCAGGACGAGCCGGTCAACATCGAGGGGGCGGTCCTCGACACCAAGGTGCGCATCTACGAGACGTACGCCGCCGATGACCCGGTGGTGACCTGCGCCGACGCTACAGCCTGCCTCTCGCAGCCCGGATTCGGCGCGTGGCTGCGCCGTTCGTACCCCAAGGGGGAGTCCGAGCTGCAGCTCAGCGGGGCGTGAGCTCGCCGGTGCGCGATCGTCAGTGCTCGCTCTCGCGACGCGGGATCGTGACGCGGAGCCGGTAGCCTCCGCCGGCGCGCGTGGCGGCGTCGAGATGGCCGCCGAGGAGCTCCGCGCGTTCGCGGAGCCCCGCGAGCCCCGTGCCGCTGGAGGGGAGGTGCAGACCCTCCTGGGTCGATGGGTCGTTCTGGACGACGACGTCGATCGCGGCGGTCGTCGCGACGGCGGTGACGTGGACACGTGCCCCGGGAGCATGCTTCCGCGCGTTCGTCAGGCCTTCCTGCACCGTGCGGTACACCGCGCGTTGCAGCGGAGGGGCGAGGTCGGCGGGCAGGCGGACGTCGAGGTCGGTGTCCAGCCCGCTCTCCTCGACGAGCCGGGGGAGGTCGTCGAGCGTCGGCTGCGGCCGGGCCGAGTCCGTCTGCGCGCCCTCGGCCCGGAGGACCCCCACCATCTGCCGGAGCTCGTCGAGCGTGCGCACGGCGAGGGAACGGATGACGTGGGCGATCCGTCGTGACTCGGGGTCGGGCGATGACACCTGCAGGGCCCCGGCCTGAACGGCGACGAGGCTCACCTGGTGCGAGACGACGTCGTGCATCTCGCGCGAGATCCGGGCGCGCTCGCGCCGGAGCACGTCCTGCTTCTCCCGCTCCCGCTCGGTCTCGCGCGCGGCCGACAGCTCGGCGACGCGATCCGAGAGCTCGCGGTGGGTGCGGACGAGGGCCCCGAGCGCGATCGGGGTCGCCGCGTACATCAGGGCGTACAGCAGCGAAGGCGCAAGGAAGTCGAGGGAGGGCAGCTGCCAATCGGGGAGGAGGAAGCACATGAAGGTGACGGCCCCCGCGACGACGAGCGGCGGGATGCCACGGGTCCGCACCGCGACCGAGTACAGCGCGATCGGGGCGGCGATCGTCATGGAATCGACCACCAGGCCCGGGAGGACGAGGGCGAACGACACCCAGGGCAGTCGACGCCGCACGAGCAGCCCCGCGACAGCGACCAGCGCGAACGCCGTCTCGATCCTCGACCACGAGGGGATCGAGACGGCGACGTCGACGAAGGCGGCGGCGGCGAGCGCCAGATCGACGACGACGGCGGACGCACGGGTCCCGATGACCCGATTCCAGGCCCGCGGGACGACCCTCGTCATGTCCGGCGCCTGCCGGGGCGTGCCCGCTCGGAGATCAGGGCTGCTTCCAGACGTGTCGAGACCGACAGCTTCGACAGGATCGCGCTGACGTGATCCTTGACCGTCGCTCCGCTGAGGTGGAGGCGTCGTCCGATCTCGGCGTTGGACTCGCCCGTCGGCAGGCGTGAGAGGACGTCGCGTTCCCGATCGGTCAGGAGGGCGATGCGTCGGACGGCATCCCGGTCGGGGGTGCCGGTGTACCCGTCGACCAGTGTGCGCGACACCTGCGGGGAGAGCACGACCCCGCCGGCCGCGAGCGTGCGCACCATGGCGGCGAGATGCTCCGGCGCCGTGTCCTTCACGAGGAAACCGGACGCTCCGTCGTGCAGGGCGCGGGCGATGTACTCGTCCGTGTCGAAGGTCGTGAGAATGCCGATGACCGGGCGGGGGTCGTCGTGGCGGAGGTCGGCGAGGATGTCGAGGCCGCTGCGTCCCGGCATCCGGATGTCGAGGAGGACCACATCGGGACGTTCGCGTCGGATCATGTCGACCGCGACATCGCCGTCGACCGCCGCGACCACTTGGATGTCGGACGCGGCGCCGAGGATGAGCTCGAATCCGGAGCGGACGAGCGCCTCATCATCGACGACTACGACCCGGATCACGCATCACACCCTACGACTCGGATCCGTGTTCCCCGGGTCCCGGCCGTTCCCGGAGGAGGGGAAGGGCGGGCGCGCCGGTGACGGGCGCACCCGCCCTGAGGGGTGTCAGTCGTCCGAGACGGTGACGGTGACGTCGATGTTGCCGCGCGTGGCGTTGGAGTAGGGGCACACCTGGTGCGCCGCGTCGGCGAGCTGCTGCGCCAGGTCGTGCTCGATGCCGGGGAGGACGACCTCGAGGAGCACGGCGAGCTGGTAGCCCCCCTGCCCGTTCGGGCCGATCTGCACGCGGCCACCCACCGAGGAGTCCTCGATCGTGACCTTCTGCGCGCGGGCGACGGAGTGCAGGGCGCTGTGGAAGCACGCCGCGTACCCGGCCGCGAAGAGCTGCTCCGGGTTGGTGCCCTGACCGGAGCCGCCGAGCTCCTTCGGGGGAGCGACCTCGAGGTCGAGGTAGTCGCCGGCCGAGACGTGGCCGAGTCGGCCCTGACCGGTGGACAGTGCCTCAGCGGTGTAGAGAACGTCCATGGTGTGTTCCTTTCTGGGGACGGTGCGGAAGACGGGAGGTTCAGGAGGCGTCGCGTGCCGTCGGCTCGCGCGTGGCGCGCTCGGCGGCGAGGGCATCGCCCGGGTGGTCACGGAGATCGCGCATCGCGGCCGTCAGCTGGCGCAGGGCGTCGATGAGCTCACGGGCGCTGTCGGCGTCTTCGATGCCCGAGCCCTGCGCGATGCAACGCGGCACGTGGGCCAGTTCGGTGCGCAGCTCGTGACCGCGCGGGGTGAGGGAGACGGTGACCACGCGTTCGTCGCGCTCGCTTCGCGCCCGCGTCACGTAGCCCGCGGACTGGAGTCGCGCGAGCATCGGCGAGAGGGTCCCCGAGTCGAGCTGGAGCGCCTCGCCCAGACTCCCGACCGTCTGATCGCCGTCGTTCCACAGCGTGACGAGGGCGATGTACTGCGGATACGTGAGGTTCCAGGGCTCGAGGAGGACGCGATAGGCCTGGGTCGTCGTGCGGTTCGCGGCGTACAGCGCGAAGCAGACGAGGGCATCGACGGCGGGCATGGCAGAAGCATTGCACACAATTCAATTGTGCACAATTCAAATGTGGCGCGTCAGTCCGCGGTGGGCACGACGCTCCCGTCCGAGAGCGAGATCGCGATCTGCGCCCCGTCGTCGAAGGCCACCTGCCAGACGGGGACCCCGCCCGCACGCTCGATGTCGACTTCCTCGACGCCGCCGACGCCGTGGGCGGCGACGGCGGTCCGCACGGCATCCGCCATCGTCGTCCCCGCCTTCTCGAGCGCGGCGCGGTCCTCGGCGTCGAGGGCGTCGGCATCCCCCCGCGAGAGCACCTGCCCTCCGTCCGCGCTGATCCGGAGGTCCGTGTCCCGCCCGTTCGCGGCGACGTGGACCTCCCATGTGCCGTCATCGTCGCGGTCGAGGTCGAAGGCGCGTCCGCCCGCATCGGACTCCGCGCGGACGACGGCCGAGACGACCGTCTCCGAGGTGCCCGAGCTCGCCGGGGGAGAGGCGCAGCTCGTCAGGCCGAGGGCGAGAGGGGCGGCCGCGAGGAGCGCGAGCGGAAGACGAAGGGATGCCATGCCCGGAGGCTAGTGACGGACTCTCCGCGCACGTTCGCCGTTGCGCTCGCGGCGAAGTTCGTGTTCAGGTGCGGAGATACCAACTCGTCGGCATCACGTCAACCGTCCCCATAAGTCCAGATTCGGATCGAACGATGTGGTCATGAGCGAGATCACCGCACACCACGGACTCCTGACCGACATCGACCTCCACGTCGACGACACCGGCGGCGCCGGTCGTCCCGTCGTCCTCATCCACGGCTGGCCCCTGTCGGGCGAGTCCTGGGTGCACCAAATTCCCGCGCTCGAGGAGGCCGGCTACCGTGTCGTGTCCTACGACCGCCGCGGTTTCGGCCGGAGCGACAAGCCCCGCACGGGATACGACTACGACACCTTCTCGGACGACCTCGAGGCGGTTCTGACCGCGCTGGATCTGCGCGACGCGACTCTCGTCGGTTTCTCGATGGGAGGCGGCGAGGTCGCCCGCTACCTCACGCGGCACGGCTCCGACCGCGTGCACAGCGTCGTCTTCGCTGCGGCGGTGCCGCCGTATCTCGCGAAGACCGACGACAACCCCGAGGGTCCGCTCGACGAGGAGACCGCCGACGGCATGAAGCAGGGCCTGAAGGACGACGAGAAGGCGTTCTACCACCAGTTCACGACCGACTTCTTCTCGGTCGACGGCAGGCTCGTCGTGTCCGAGGCGGACCGCGCCGAGGCGGAGCGGCTTGCGAACCAGGCCGACCACCACGCCGCGCTGAAGGCGATGGAGGCGTTCGCCACCACGGACTTCCGCGATGATCTGCCGAACGTCACCGTGCCGACGCTCGTCATCCACGGCGACAGTGACGCAACGGTTCCCTTCGAGGGGTCCGGCGCGCGCACGCACGCCGCGATCGGGGGCAGTGAACTGCACGTCGTCGCGGGGGCCCCGCACGGCGTCAACGTCAGCCACGCCGACGAGTTCAACCGCGTCCTCATCGACTTCCTGCAGCGCTGAGTGGTCCGCGCCCGGGTGTCGGCATCCGGGCGCGGGGTGCGGGCCGCACGGCGATGAATCGCGGATGCCGCCCCCATCGCATCAGGTGAGGTCGGTGCCCCAAGCGGGCGAGGTGGCGGGCGGGTGCCGCGCGGGTGTCTCGCGGCCCCCTCTGCTGCCCCGCCTGCGGCTCGATGGCGCCGTGCTGCCGCGGTCGTACGGTGGCGCACATGCGCGAGCCCGATGCCGTCACCGCCGACGCGTCCCCGTCGCGGCGTCGTCGTCACCGCCGGAACCGCCCCTGGCGCGACGGGGGTGCGAGCACGGCGCGGTGGGGCGCGGACCTCCTCGGTTGGGCGATGGTCGCGACGGGCGCGGGCGCGCTGGGCGCGCGAGCCGTTTCCGTCCTCCTCCCCGCCGGCGATGCCTCGGCGGCGGCGCAGGCGGTGATCTGGGTGTCCTTCGCGGCACCGGTGGTCGTCGCCTGGAGTCGATCCCGTCCGCTCGGGCTTCTGCGGTTCCGCGCGCTCGACCTCCTGTACGGCGTGGTGGCCGGAGTGATCGTGAGGTTCTGCCAAGGCGCGCTCGCGCAGGGAGACGGCGGGCCGGTGCCCTGGCCCTCGGCGCCCTCGATCCGGGGCACGCTCCCGGACGGATTCTTCGGTGACGCCGTCGCCGGTGTCGTCGTGGCGCCCGTCCTCGAGGAGCTGTTCTTCCGCGCCGTCGTGCTCGTCTGCGCGTACACCGTCGTGCGCCGCAGGGCGGGGCGCGTCGCCGGCGGTATCGCGGCCACGGCGATCTCGAGCGCCCTCTTCGTCGGTGCGCACCTCCTCGTCGCACCCATGTCCGTGCCCGACGTGGGGGCGCTCGCGCTGCTGGGCGTCGTCGCCGCCGCGTTCGTGCTCGGTACCGGCCGGGTCTGGGCTGCGGTGGCGACGCACGTCGTGTTCAACGCCACCGGGTTCGCGCTCCTCGCCGTCGGGACGCTGTGGGCCTGACGGAGCGGCCCGCGTTTGGTCTCGGCATCCGGATGACGTAGTCTTGATCTTTGGTGCCTGCCTCTCTGCGAGCAGGACACCCGAACGTGAGCCCTCCACCGGCCCTGTTCCCCGGGTCTTCGACACGGGAACGGACCACCGGAGCGGGATTCACGAACTCCTCCGTTCGAACAAGAAAGCAGCACTACTGTGACGCGCACTTTCACCCCCAAGGCCGCTGAGGTCACGCGCGAGTGGGTCGTTATCGACGCCACCGACGTCGTCCTCGGCCGTCTCGCCTCCCACGCGGCGGTCCTCCTCCGCGGCAAGCACAAGGCGACCTTCGCCAACCACATCGACTCCGGCGACTTCGTCATCGTGATCAACGCCGAGAAGGTGGCGCTCACGGGGCAGAAGCTCCAGAAGAAGAAGGCGTACCGCCACTCGGGCTACCCGGGCGGCCTCAAGTCGGTCACGTACGAGGAACTCCTCGACAAGAACCCTGTCCGCGCGGTCGAGAAGGCCATCCGCGGCATGCTGCCCAAGAACAGCCTCGGCGCGGCGCAGCTCAAGAAGCTCAAGGTCTACCGCGGCGCCGAGCACCCCCACGGTGCCCAGCAGCCCACGGCATACACCTTCGACCAGGTCGCCCAGTAAGCGCCGCCGGATAAGGACGAAACAGTGTCGAACATCGACTCCAGCAACTACAGCACCGAGACGCCGGCCGAGCAGTCCGTCGTCGCGGCCGAGCGCCCCGTGCTCTCGGTTCCCGGCGCAGCCGTCGGCCGCCGCAAGCAGGCCATCGCCCGCGTGCGCCTGGTTCCCGGCTCGGGCACGATCACGGTCAACGGCCGCACGATCGAGGACTACTTCCCGAACAAGCTGCACCAGCAGCTGATCAACGACCCGTTCACGGTGCTCGAGCTCGCGGGCTCGTACGACGTGATCGCGCGCATCTCCGGTGGTGGCCCCTCGGGCCAGGCCGGCGCGCTGCGCCTGGGCATCGCCCGCGCGCTCAACGAGATCGACGCCGAGAACAACCGCCCGACCCTCAAGAAGGCCGGCTTCCTCTCGCGCGACGCTCGCGTCAAGGAGCGCAAGAAGGCCGGTCTCAAGAAGGCCCGCAAGGCGCCTCAGTACTCCAAGCGCTGAGCTCGACGCTCCGGATGCCTCTCTTTGGCACGGACGGGGTGCGGGGGCTGGCCAACGGCCTCCTCACCGCCGAACTCGCGCTGCACCTGGCCCAGGCGACTGCTGTCGTCCTGGGCCAGGGCCGTTCGGCGGAGGCGCGGAAGGCCGAAGGCCGCCGCCTCACCGCCGTCGTCGCGCGCGACCCGCGGGTCTCGGGAGAGTTCCTCTCGGCCGCGGTCGCCGCGGGCCTGGCCTCCTCGGGGGTCGACGTCCTCGACGCCGGCGTCATCCCCACCCCCGCCACCGCTTTCCTCATCGCCGACCGTGACGCCGATTTCGGCGTGATGGTGTCGGCGTCGCACAACCCCGCTCCCGACAACGGGATCAAGATCTTCGCCCGAGGCGGCACCAAGCTCCCCGACATCGTGGAGCAGCGCATCGAAGCCGCCCTCGAGGGGGAGCGTCTGCAGCCCACCGGCGCCGGGGTCGGGCGCATCCGTCGCTTCGCCGACGCCGAAGACCGCTACGTGCTGCACCTGCTGGGCTCGCTGCCGCACCGGCTCGACGGCATCCACGTCGTCCTCGACTGCGCGCACGGCGCAGCCGCCGGAGTCTCGCCGGAGACGTTCAAGGACGCGGGCGCGACGGTCACCGTGATCGGTGCCGACCCCGATGGCCTGAACATCAACGACGGCGTGGGCTCGACCCACCTGGACGTGCTCGCCGAGACCGTCGTGCGCCTGGGCGCCGACGTCGGCATCGCCCACGACGGGGATGCCGACCGGTGCCTCGCCGTGGACGCGCAGGGCAACGTCGTCGACGGCGACCAGATCATGGCGATCCTCGCGGTCGCGATGAAGGAACGGGGGACGCTCGTCGACGACACGCTCGTGGCGACCGTCATGAGCAACCTGGGTCTTCACCGCGCGATGCAAGCCCGCGGCATCCGGGTCCTGCAGACCGGCGTCGGCGATCGCTACGTGCTCGAGGCCATGAACGAGGGCGGATACTCCCTCGGCGGAGAGCAGTCGGGGCACGTCATCATGAGCGACTTCGCCACGACCGGGGACGGGCTGCTCACCGGACTCCACGTCGTCGCCGAGATGGCGCGGCAGGGGAAGACCCTCGCGGAGCTCGCGTCGCTGATGACGGTGTATCCGCAGGTGCTCGTGAACGTGCGCGGCGTCGACCGTGACGGGGTGAGCGATGAAGGCGTCCAGGCGGCTGTTGCGGCCTCGACGGCGGAGCTCGGCGACTCGGGCCGTGTGCTGCTGCGCGCGTCCGGGACCGAGCCGCTCGTACGCGTGATGGTGGAGGCGGCGTCGGGGGACGTCGCCCGGGCCCACGCGGATCGGCTCGCCGAGGTCGTGCGCGAGCGGCTGGCGCTGTAGCGTCCGGTCGCTTCGACGGGCTCAGGGGCCTCCGGGCCCCGGGCCTTCGGCGCTCAGTACTCCAGCGACTCGATGTAGCGCAGGAGGACGCCCTCGCGCAGGGCCCAGGGCGAGACCTCGAGCTCTTCGACGTCCATCGCCTTCATCGCCCGCTCGACCACGACCGCCGCGGCGACGATCTGGAACGTCCGGTCGGCGGTGATGCCGGGCAGGGCCTCCCGCGCGTCCGCGGGGATCTGCGCGAGGCGCGGGATCCAGTCCTTGAGCTGTCTGCGGGGCAGGACCATGCGGTCGATGCCCGACCACCCCGGCACGGGGTAGCCCGCGAGCTTGGCGAGGGAGCGGATGGCCTTCGACGAGCCCACGACGTGATCGGGGCGCGGAAGGGAGGCGAAACGCTCGGCCACCGGGGCGAGCACCGACATGGCGTGCTGGCGCAGTGCGTCGATCTCGTCGGCGCTCGGCGGGTCGTGGGGGAGGAACTGCACGGTCGAGCGTCCGGCGCCCAGCGGCACCGACTCGGCGAGGTCGGGCAGCTCGTCGGCGCCGCCCGCGATCTCGAGCGAACCGCCGCCGATGTCGAAGAGCAGGATCTGCCCGGCCGACCAGCCGAACCACCGCCGCACCGCGAGGTAGGTGAAGCGCGCTTCGGTCTCGCCGCCGAGCACCTGCAGCGGCTGGCCGAGGACCGCCTCGATCTGCGCGATGACGTCTTCGCCGTTGGTGGCCTCGCGCACCGCCGAGGTCGCCGTCGCGAGGAGTTCGTCGACCCCCTCGGCCTTCGCGGTCTCGCAGGCCGCGGCCACGGCATCCACGAGTCCCCTCACCCCCTCGGGCGAGATGGATCCGTCGGGCCGGAGGTAGCGCATGAGGCGCAGCACCGAGCGGTGGGACGTGGTGGCTGTGGGACGGCCCCCGGCTCGAGCATTCGCCACGAGCAGGTGAACCGTGTTCGAGCCGATGTCGAGGACTCCGAGACGCACGGTCCGAGCGTAGTGGGAAGGGGCTGATCGGCCCGCGAGTAGCATTGCCGCGTGTCCGAGACCGCTGCCGCACCGTCGCTGAGCCCCTATCGACAGATCGATCGAGCCGACTGGGCACGCATGGCCGGGGGGATCGAGCAGCCGCTCACCGAGACCGAGGTCGTGCAGTTGCGCGGGATCGGGGACCGCCTGGACCAGCGCGAGGTGGCCGAGGTCTACCTGCCGCTCAGCCGACTGTTGAGCCTCTACGCGCGCGCCACGCGTCGCCTGGGCGCCGACACGAGCACGTTCCTGGGGGAGCCGGATGCCACCACCCCCTTCGTCATCGGCGTCGCCGGTTCCGTGGCGGTGGGCAAGTCCACCATCGCCCGCCTGTTGCGCGAGCTCATGAGTCGCTGGCCCGACACGCCCCGGGTCGAGCTGGTGACCACGGACGGCTTCCTCTACCCGAACGCCGAGCTCGAACGGCGCGGTCTCATGGACCGCAAGGGCTTCCCCGAGTCGTACGACCGCCGCGCGCTCGTGGAGTTCCTCAGCGAGGTCAAGTCGGGGGCCGAAGAGGCTCGTGCCCCGTTCTACTCGCACGTGCGGTACGACATCATGCCCGACGCGCATGTGACGGTGCACCGCCCCGACGTCGTCATCGTGGAGGGGCTCAACGTGCTGCAGCCCCCGCCGTCGCCCAACGAGGTCGCGGTCAGCGATCTGTTCGACTTCTCGATCTACGTCGACGCCGACGCCGCGCACATCGAGCGCTGGTACGTCGACCGCTTCCTCGCCCTGCGCGACAACGCGTTCACGAATCCGTCGTCGTTCTTCCGCGTGTTCGCCGACATCAGCGACGAGGAAGCGGTGGAGCGCGCGCTCGGGTTCTGGCGCGAGATCAACCTCCCCAACCTCGAGGAGAACGTGCTGCCGACCCGGCACCGCGCGAAGCTCGTGCTGCAGAAGGGCGCCGACCACACGGTCGAGTCGGTGCTCCTGCGCAAGCTGTAGGCCGCGACCGAGGGGTTCGCCCAGCCACCGCCCGTAGACTCGGAAGCTATGTGCGGAATCATCGGTTATGTGGGTCCCCGGCAGAGCCAGGACATCCTTCTGGCGGGTCTGTCGCGGCTGGAATACCGGGGTTACGACTCCGCGGGCATCGCCGTGATCGACGGCGACGGACAACTCGACATGCGCAAGCGCGCGGGGAAGCTCGCCGTGCTGCGCGACGACCTCGAGGCCGCGCCCATGCCGAACGGCACCACGGGCATCGGTCACACGCGGTGGGCGACCCACGGCGGGCCGACGGATGCCAACGCGCACCCCCACCTCGCCGACGACGACAAGCTCGCCGTCATCCACAACGGCATCATCGAGAACTTCGCCGAGCTCAAGAGCGAACTGGTGGGCGACGGGTTCGCGTTCCGCAGCGAGACCGACACCGAGGTGGCCGCGGTCATGATCGGGCGCGAGTACGCCCGGACCAAGGATCTGGTGCAGGCGTTCCGTTCCGTCGTGTCGCGCCTCGAGGGGGCGTACACGCTCCTCGCGATGCACGAGGACCACCCGGGGCTCGTCGTCGGCGCCCGGCGCAACTCGCCGCTCGTGATCGGTCTCGGCGAGGGCGAGAACTTCCTCGGCTCCGACGTCGCCGCCTTCGTCGAGCACACGCGCAACGCCCTGGCGATCGGCCAGGACGAGATCGTCGCCATCACCCCTGACGGCGTCGAGGTCACCGACTTCTCCGGCGCCCCCGTCGAGGTCGAGGCGTTCGAGGTCACCTGGGACGCGTCCGCCGCCGAGAAGGGCGGATGGTCGTCGTTCATGGCCAAGGAGGTCTCGGAGGAGCCCGAGGCCGTCGCCAACACCATCCGCGGCCGCATCCACGAGGGTCGGGTCGAGATCCCCGAGCTGGAGGGGATGGACGACTTCCTCGCCGACATCGACCGCATCCTCGTCATCGCGTGCGGAACGGCGGCCTACGCCGGAATGGTCGGCAAGTACGCGCTCGAGACCTGGACCCGCGTCCCCGTCGACGTCGAGCTCGCCCACGAGTTCCGGTACCGCGACCCGGTGCTCTCCGAGCGCACGCTCGTCGTGTCGATCAGCCAGTCGGGCGAGACCATGGACACGCTCATGGCCGTGAAGTACGCCCGTTCGCGCGGTGCGAAGACGCTGTCGATCTGCAACACGCAGGGCGCCACCATCCCGCGCGAGTCGGATGCCATCGTCTACACGCACGCCGGCCCCGAGGTTGCCGTGGCCTCGACGAAGGCCTTCGTCGCGCAGATCACCGCGCTGTACCTGCTGGCCCTGCACGTGGGCCGCGTCCGCGGTGCCATCGACCCGATGGCGGCCGTCGAAGCCGTCACCGAGCTCGAGGCCGTGCCGGGGAAGATCGCCCGCGTGCTCGAGAGCGAGCAGACGCGCATCGAGCAGCTCGCGCACTGGATGGCCGACACGCGCTCGGTGCTGTTCCTCGGCCGCAATGTCGGCTACCCCATCGCCCTCGAGGGGGCGCTCAAGCTCAAGGAGCTGGCGTACATCCACGCCGAGGGCTTCGCCGCCGGCGAGCTCAAGCACGGTCCGATCGCCCTCATCGAGCCCGGCCAGCCGGTCTTCGTGGTCGTGCCGTCGCCGCGCGGCTCGGGAGAGATGCACAAGAAGGTCGTCTCGAACATCGAGGAGATCCGCGCCCGTGGCGCCCGCGTCATCGCGATCGCCGAAGAGGGCGACGTGGCCGTTCTCCCCGCCGCCGACGAGGTCCTGCGTATCCCGCTCGCGGCTCCGCTGTTCGAGCCGCTCCTGGCCGTCGTGCCGCTGCACATCTTCGCGATGGGGCTGGCCGAGGCGAAGGGCCTGGACGTCGACCAGCCGCGGAACCTCGCGAAGTCGGTCACGGTCGAGTAAGCCGGATCAGGAAAGGGGCCGGATGCCGTGGCATCCGGCCCCTTCTTCGTGCGCGGCACCCGGCAGAATGGACAGGATGCCAGGAGGGGAGGACGCATGATCGTCGGAATCGGCGTCGACCTGGTCGACGTGCCGCGCTTCGAAGAGCACCTCGCGCGGACTCCGCGGCTGCTGCCCCGCCTGTTCGGGCCGGCGGAACGCGTGCTCAAGCCCCGCTCGCTGGCCGCCCGGTACGCGGCGAAGGAAGCGCTCATCAAGGCGCTCGGCGGCTCGGAGGGCGTGCACTGGACCGACATCGAGGTGGCATCCGAGCCCTCCGGCCGCCCGGTCTTCGCTCTCCGCGGCGAGACCGCCGCCACGGTCGCCGCGCGGGGGATCACCGCGCTGCACCTGTCGATGTCGCACGACGCGGGGCTCGCCACCGCCTACGTGATCGCCGAAGCCGGCGCGCAGCCCGCCCGAGAGGACACCGTATGAGAATGGCACCCGGGGTGCTTCGCGAAGCCCTCATCGACGTCGACGCGATCACGGAGAACGTCCGGCACTTCCGGCGTCTGACCGGGGTCGAGGTCATCGCCGTCGTCAAGGCCGACGGCTACGGCCACGGGGCGCATCGCGCCGCGCGGGCGGCGCTTCGCGGGGGAGCGACGCGCATCGGCGTGTCCGACATCGACGAGGCTCTCGCTCTGCGACGCGCGGGCATCCACGCTCCGCTCTTCGCGTGGCTGCACGCCCCCGGGGCGTCGTTCGTCGAGGCGGTGCGCCACGACATCGAGCTCGGGATCTCCGACATCGACCAGCTGATCCGCGCGGGCGAGTCCGCCCAGGGCGACCGCCCGGCCGCGGTCCACCTGAAGATCGAGACGGGCCTCTCGCGCAACGGCATCGCCCCCGCCGACTGGCGCGTCGTGTTCGCCGAGGCGGCGCGCCTCGAACGCATCGGGCGTCTGCGCGTGGTCGGGCTGTTCTCGCACCTGTCGAACGCGAGCGAGGACGACGATCGCGCCGCTCTCGCCCGGTTCGAGGAGGGCGTCGTGCTCGCGGCATCCGTGGGCCTGAACCCGCCGCTGCGGCACATCGCGGCGACGCACGCCGCGATCGCCCTCCCGGAGGCGCGGCTGACCGGCGTCCGCATCGGCATCGGCATCTACGGCATCTCGCCGTTCCCCGACCGGACGTCCGCCGACCTGGGCCTTCGCCCGGCCATGACGCTGCGCGGTGCGGTGTCGGCCGTCCGTCGCGTACCGGCGGGCACGGGCGTGTCCTACGGCTACGCGTACCGCACGGAACGCGACACGACCCTCGCCCTCGTGCCCCTCGGCTACGCCGACGGCGTTCCGCGGCAGGCGTCGGGCCGTGGGCCGGTCGTGATCGGCGGGCGACGCTTCGCGGTCGCCGGACGCATCGCGATGGACCAGTTCGTCGTCGACGTGGGGGATCGCCCCGTGTCGGTGGGCGATGAGGTCGTGCTCTTCGGCGATCCGACCCTGGGCGTGCCCGCGGCCCGGGACTGGGGGGATGCCGCCGACACCATCGACTACGAGATCGTCACGCGCGTGGGTCCCCGCGTTCCGCGGCGGGAGGTCGGCGCGTGAGCGTGCCCGCGGAGCTGCTCGGCGAGCGGCGGATCGACGGCCCGGGCGACATGGAGGAGCTCGGCCGCACCCTGGGCCGCGCCCTGGAGCCGGGCGATGTCGTCGTGCTGACGGGACCGCTCGGCGCCGGCAAGACGACGCTGACGCGCGGTATCGGCGAGGGTCTCGGCATCCGGGGCCCGATCCAGAGTCCGACGTTCGTGATCGCGCGCACGCACCCCTCGCTGGTCGGGGGGACGCCGCTCGTGCACGTCGACGCCTATCGCCTGGGAGCCGCGGTCGAGCTCGACGACCTGGACATCGACGTGGCGGGATCCGCGGTGATCGTCGAGTGGGGGCGCGGCGTCGCGGAGTACCTCGCCGACACGTGGTGGGAGATCGAGATCGACCGCGAGGTGGGCGGCCGCGGCGTCGACAACGCCTGCGGGGAGATCGCCCCGCACACGCTCGACCTCGACGTCGACGCCCCCCGCACGGTGACGATCTCGCGTCGACCGTGACGCGGGCGCGCGGTGGTTGTCGCGAAACAGCGACATCGCCGCGACACGGGTGCGACATCGGGTCAATACGGTGGATGCCATGAGTCGATCCCCCCACGCTCGCCCGGCCCGCGCTCTCGGCGCCGCGGCCGCCGTCGCGCTCCTCGCCCTGGTCGGGTGCAGCGCCGAGCCGGCGGCATCCGTCTCCCCCTCCGCCTCACCGCTCGCCGCCGTGACGTCCTCTCCGTCCGCGCCGCAGCCGGATGTCGCCCGGGTCGCGGGGTACGACGTGGGGGAGTTCCCGCCCGTGCCGTTGTTCACCCTGCCCGACTTGGCGCTCCTCGACGACTCCGCCTCGGCGTTCACGATCGCGGCGGCCTCCTCGCTGTCGTCGGTCCCCGGGGTGACGGTCGGCTCCGCCTCGTGCGAGGCCCCGGGGAGTAGGAGTGCCGGAGCGGGCACTGCGGTGCTGTACGGCGACGGCTCGGGGGCGTACACCGGGCCGGACGGCACCATCCGCACCTTCGGGGACGGTTCGGGCTCGACGACGATCGGCGGGGTCGAGATCCAGAACTTCGGGGACGGATCGGGCTCCTACGCGTCGGGAGACGTGACCATCCAGAACTTCGGCGACGGCTCGGGCGCATACCGCGACGCGACCCGCGAGGTGCAGATCTTCGGGGACGGTTCGGGCACCAGCACCCGGGGCGGCGAGAGCATCGAGAACTTCGGGGACGGCTCGGGGAGCTACCGCTCGGGAGGCGTCGAGATCCAGAACTTCGGCGACGGGGCCGGGTCGTACCGCGACGGCACCGTGGAGATCCGGAACTTCGGCGACGGCACCGGCCGCGTCGACGGGGTGCCGATCGCCGTCGCGCCGCTGCCGCCCGTCCCGAAGCTGGGCGTGTTCCCGCCGCTCGCGGCGCTCGCCCCGGCGGACGGCTGCGGGACCACCCTCACGCTCTCGGACGCCGTGCTGTTCGACTTCGACTCGGCGGAGATCCGGTCGGACGCCGCCGCCGTGCTCGACTCCCTCGCGGCCCTCCTGACGCAGGGACAGGTGCCCGCGGCGACGGTCTCCGGACACACGGATGCCATCGGCGCCGACGCCGAGAACCAGGTGCTGTCCGAACGCCGAGCGGAAGCCGTCGTCGAAGCGCTGCGTCAGCGCGGGACGCCCACCAGCTGGACGGCGGAGGGATACGGGGAGGCCCGACCCGTGGCCGCGAACGAGATCGGCGGGGTCGACAACCCCGCGGGTCGCCAACTCAACCGCCGGGTCGAGATCCTCGTCCCCGCCTTCGGAGGCTGACATGCGCAGAATCACCACATCCGTCCTCGCGCTGGGGCTCGCCGTCGTCGCGCTCACCGGGTGCGCGGTGAGCATCACGGACGAGCGGGAAGCGGCCACCCCTCTCGCCTCGCCCACGCCGGCGCCGAGCCTCGAGGCGGCCACGGACGATCCGCGGCCCGAGGTGATCGCCCCGCCGGCCCCCGACGCCTCCCTCGCCCCCGACGCACCGTCGAACCTCCGCACCCGCGAGGAGGCGATCGCGATCGCCGACACGACGATCGCGTGCACCCCCGGCCTGGTCATCGCCGACGACGGCAAGGTCGTCCGGGTCGAGGGGGCGTGCGCCGACGTGACCGTCTCCGGGTTCGCGACCGTGGTCGTGGTCGACGACGTGTCCACGCTCACCGTGAGCGGCAGCGGGATCGTCGTGTACGCCCAGCAGGTGGGCGACCTCGTCGTCAGCGGCGACGTGAACACGATCCTCTGGCGCGGGAGCGCGCCCCGCCTCGACGACACGGGGGTCGCCACGACCTCGGTCCGGGACGCCCGATGAGCGCGCCGGTCCCGGCGTGGGCGCCGGCCCCGCCCCGGACCAACGGCCTCGCGATCGCCGCTCTCGTCCTGGGCCTGTGCGGATTCGGCATCCTGCCGGTCATCTTCGGGCACATCGCGCTGGGACAGATCCGTCGCACCGGCGATCGGGGCGCGACGCTCGCGATCGTCGGCCTCGTGCTGGGATACGTCGCGCTCGCCGCCACGGTCATCGGCATCGGTCTGGTGATCGCCGTCGCGGTGGGCATCCCCGTCTTCGCGACCTGGGTGTCGTCGTGAGCGAGGACCGCCCCGGCATCCTGCTCGTCGACGACGACGAGACGATCCGCGCCGGGCTCGGAGCCTTCCTCGAGCGGAGCGGCTATCGCGTCGTGGTCGCCGCCGACGGGCAGGAGGCGCTCGACGTGCTCTCCACCGGCGACATCGCGCTCGCCGTGTGCGACGTCATCATGCCGCGTGTCGACGGCCGCGAGTTCGTGCGGCGGGTGCGCGCGGAGGGGCGCTGGCTGCCCATCATCCTGCTGACCCAGGTGGGGGAGTCGTACGAGCGCAGCGCTGCCCTCGACGAAGGCGCCGACGACTACCTGAACAAGCCGTTCGATCCGCAGGAGCTGCTCTCGCGTGTGCGGGCGGTCCTGCGCCGGAGCGTCCCGGGGGAGCGCCCGCTGAGCGCCGCGCCGCGGCTGCGGGCGGGAGCCCTCGAGCTCGACCGTTCCGCTCGGCGCGTCTGGCGCGACGGCGCCGAGGTCACGCTCACGCCCAAGGCGGTCATGCTCCTCGACTACCTCATGGCGCACCCCGGCGAAGTGCACACGCGCGACCGGCTCCTCACGGCGCTGTGGGGCTTCGAGGTCGTCACCTCGACCCGCGCGATCGACCACCGCATCGCCGAGCTGCGTCGCGTGCTCGGCGACGACCCCGGTGCGCCCCGCTACATCGAGACCGTGCAGAGCGCGGGATACCGCTTCGTTCACCCGGTCGGTGCCGCGTGAGCCGGCGGTCCGCAGCGCTCGCGATCGCGCTGCCCGTGGCGGCTGGAGCGGTCGTCGCGTCGGTGCTCTTCGCAGCCGGGGAGCGACGGGCGCTCACCGTGAGCACCGCCCTGCCGCTCCTGGTGCTGCTCGTCGGGCTGGCCCTCACGATCGTCGCCGCGGTGATCGTCGCGGTCGTGGCGCGGCGGGGCCGGGCGGGGGCAGCGCGCGACCGGGCGCGCGACGAGGGGTATCGCGCCGGGCGCGGCGAGGAGCGGGACGCGCATCGACGCTTCCTCGCTCGGCTCGATCACGAGCTGAAGAACCCGATCACGGCGATCCGGGCGACCCTCGCCGGCGTCGATCCCGCGGCCGCCCCTGCGCACGTCGACGTCATCGACGCGCAGGCACGGCGGCTCGCGGCCCTCGTCGGCGACCTCCGCAAGCTGTCCGAGATCGAGACGCGGCCGCTCGAGACCGAGCCGGTCGACCTCGAGGCCCTCGCGCGGGACGCGGTCCACGCGATCGAGCAGCAGCGCCCCGACGCGCGGGGGCGGATCAGCGTCGTCGCCGAGCGGGTGCCGTGGTCGGTTCCCGTGCTCCCGGGGGATCCCGACCTGCTCGCCCTGGCCCTCGACAACGTCCTCGCCAACGCGGTCAAGTTCTCGGCATCCGGTCCGATCGAGGTCCGACTGCGCGAGGACGGGGGAGGCGCCGTCATCGAGGTCGCCGACACGGGCCGCGGCGTTCCGGCCGACGCCCAGGGGCTCGTCTTCGACGACCTCGCGCGCGCGGCCAATGCCCGCGATGTGCCCGGCTCGGGCATCGGCCTCTCGCTTGTGCGCACGATCCTGCACCGCCACGGCGGCGGTGTCGACCTGCGATCGCGCGAGGGTGCCGGAACGGTCGTCACACTGCGGTTGCCGACCGCCTGACCGGAGCCGGCGCCCGATCCGCGGCCCACACCGCCCGCAGCGCGCGCAGCGTCGGGATCGGCTGCTCGACGTGGGCGAAGTGGCCGCTGTCCTCGAGCACGACCTCGTCGACATCGGCGATCGTCCGCGACCACGCGCGGGCATCGCGCGCCGCGACGAAGACATCGTGCCTCCCCCGGACGGAGCGGACGGGGCACACGATGCGTCGCCAGACCGCGTCGTCGTGGGTGCGAGCCGTCCGCAGGGCCGCAAGGAACGCCGCGGGGCGGATCTCGCTCGCGAGGGCATCGGTCTCGGCCCGCGCCACGCGAGACGGATGCCGGAACAGGGGACGCGACAGCACGCGCAGCACCCCCGTGCGCGCCAGCAGGGCGAGAAGAGGGCGCGACAGCGGGCCGAGCCCGCGCAGCACCCGCATCGCGGCGACCATGCCGGCGAGTCCCGGCAGGGTCGGGATGCCACGGAGCGGGTGCCGTGCGACGGTGCGCGCGCCCTCCCCGCTCGGTGACACCAGACCGACGCCCACCGTCGCGGTCGGGAAGCGCGCGGCCACGTCGAGAGCGACCACCGCTCCGAGCGAGTGCCCCACCACGCGCCAGCGCGGATACCCGAGCGCCCGCGCGACAGAGGCCACCGCCGCCGCGAGGTCGCCCGGATCGGGGACGGGCCCGGCCGACTCGCCCCACCCGGGCAGATCGATCGCCACGATGTCCGAAAGGGGCATCCGCATCTCGTCCGACGCCGCGAGCAACGGCGCCCACGTGCGCCAGGATCCCGCCGCGCCGTGCAGGAGCACCGTGGCCACCGGGCTCCCCGACACCCGCCCGGCGTGCACGACGATGGCTCCCACCGCTGTGGGGACGACGAGTCGGCGCAGGCCGAGGGCAGTGGCATCCATGCCCCTTGTTCGGAACACGGGCCCCGATCGGATGCCCCGACGCGCGGCGGATACCCTGGAACGGTGATCCTCGGCATCGACACCTCGCTCGGCACCGCCGTCGCGGCGATCACGCGCGACGGGGAGGTACTCGCGGACGAGCAGAGCGCCAACCCCCTCGGGCACGCCGAGGTCATCGGCGACCTGCTGCGGCGCACGACCTCCGCCGCCCCGGCTCCCACGCACATGGCTGTCGGCA
Source organism: Microbacterium sp. (assembly GCA_029239635.1). GTDB lineage: Bacteria > Actinomycetota > Actinomycetes > Actinomycetales > Microbacteriaceae > Microbacterium. The sequence continues at coordinate 84,314 of JARBUN010000001.1, forward strand.
TGGGGCCGGGACCCTTCACCGGCCTGCGGGTGGGCATCGCGACGGCGCGCGTGTACGCACTGGGGCGCGGCATCCCGGTCGTCCCCATCCCGAGCCACGACGGGATCGCGCTCGGCATCCTGCTCGCCGACGCGCTGACGGCCGTCGAGACCCCCCGCTTCGCCGTCGTCACCGACGCCCGTCGCCGGGAGTTCGCGTACAGCGTCTACGAGGGCATCGACGACGACGGACTCCCGGTCCGGATCGCGGATGCCGCCCTCTGCCCGCGCGACGAGCTCGACCGTCGGCTGGCCGAGGGGGGAGCGGTCCGCGTCGACGCCACGAGCGTCTCGGCCGCGATGATCGCGCTCGTCGCCGCCCGCGCGCTCGGTGCCGGACGCACCCTGGCGAGCGCGGAGCCCCTGTACCTCCGCAGCCCCGACGTGGTGGCCGCGCACCCGCCGAAGAGGGTGAGCTGATGACCACGCGCTCCGCGACCCTCGCCGATCTCGACGGGATCATGGCGCTCGAGCACGCCTCTTTCCCGACCGACGCCTGGAGCGCGGCGATGATGCGCGAAGAGCTCGCCTCGCCGCACGGCTGGTACGTCGTCGTCGAAGAGTCCGGGCGCCTGATCGGTTACGCGGGTCTGCGCGCGGTGCGCGGGGCTCGGGATGCCGACATCCAGACGATCACGATCTCCGAGGCCGCGCGCGGTCGAGGTCGGGGGCGTGCGTTGCTCACGGCCCTGCTCGAGGAAGCGACCCGCCGCGACGTGCACGACGTCTTCCTCGAGGTGCGCGCCGACAACCCCGTCGCCCAGGCGCTCTACGCGTCGGAGGGGTTCATCGAGGTGGGACGCCGTCCGCGGTACTACCAGCCCGACGACGTCGATGCGATCGTGATGCAGCTCGACCTGCGCGCCTGGCTCGGTCGTCGTTCCGAGGGCGCGGCATCCGCGTCCGCAGATCCGGAAAACGGAAAGGGCTGGTGCTGATGGACGCGCCCCTCGTGCTCGGCATCGAGACCAGCTGCGACGAGACCGGTATCGGCATCGTCCGCGGCCGGCAGCTGCTGAGCAACACGATCGCCTCCAGCATGGACGAGCACGCCCGCTACGGCGGCGTCGTGCCCGAGGTCGCCGCGCGCGCCCACCTCGAGGCCCTGCAGCCCTCGATCGACGCGGCGCTCGCCGAGGCGGGCGTGACCCTCGCCGAGCTCGATGCGGTCGCGGTCACGAGCGGCCCGGGGCTCGCCGGGGCGCTGATGGTCGGTGTGGGCGCGGCCAAGGGCCTCGCCGTGGCCCTCGACAAGCCGTTGTACGCCGTGAACCACCTGGTCGGGCACATCGCCGCCGACATCCTCGACGCCGACGCCGCCGAGCTGGAGTACCCCACGGTCGCCCTGCTGGTCAGCGGCGGCCACACCTCGCTGCTGCTCGTCCGCGACCTCACGAGCGACGTCGAGCTGCTCGGCGAGACGATGGACGACGCCGCGGGCGAGGCCTTCGACAAGGTCGCGCGGCTGCTGAAGCTGCCCTACCCCGGCGGCCCCGAGATCGACCGCGCCGCCGCCTCCGGCGATCCCACCGCGATCCGCTTCCCGCGGGGGCTGTCTCGCGCCTCCGACATGGCATCCCACCGCTACGACTTCTCGTTCTCCGGGTTGAAGACGGCCGTGGCGCGCTGGGTCGAGCAGCACGAGGCCGCGGGCCAGGCCGTGCCGGTGGCCGACGTCGCGGCATCCTTCCGCGAGGCCGTCGTCGACGTGCTCGTCACCAAGGCCCTCGACGCGTGCGAACGCCACGGCGTGCCCCGCCTGCTGCTCGGCGGTGGCGTCATCGCGAACAAGCGCCTGCGCGACGTGGCTCTCGAGCGCGCGGAGGCGGCCGGGGTGGCCGTGCGCATCCCGCCGTTGCGGCTGTGCACCGACAACGGCGCGATGATCGCGGCCCTCGCCGCCGAGCTCATCTCCTCGGGCCGGCCCCCGTCGACCCTCGCCTTCGGCGCCGACTCCACCCTGCCCGTCACCGAGATCCAGGTGGCGGAGGATCCGGATGCCGTGGCCCCGGCATCCCGCTCCGGAGCCTCCGCGTGAGCGAGACGTCGCCGCCGACCCGCCGCGCCCGCAAAGAGGTCGAAGGAGCGACGGCCCCGGACCCCGTCGACACCGACGCGGAAGAAGGTCGCCTCGCGACCGCGCAGCTCGAGATGGCGGCGTTCGGCGATCACGTGATCCCCTACGTTCCCCCGGCCCCGAAGCCCCCGCCGTCCCTCGCGCCGTGGGGTCTGCTGCTCGCGATCGTCGCCCTGGCGTCGTCGTTCTTCTGGGGATGGCTGCTCCCGCTCAGCGCGGTGGCCGCGGTCGTCGCCGTGATGTCGTTGCGGCGCGCGCACGACAGCCGCCGCGTCGCGGTGTGGGCACTGACCCTGTCGCTCGTGTCGGGTGTTTTCAGTGCCGGTTGGTTGATCTGGGGTTTCTCGCAGCTCCCCGCGTGAGCGCTCAGACCCGGTCGGCCAGCAGCGCCAGACGCCGGGAGCCGACGCGCGTCAGGATCAGCGTCGCCGCCTCCTCACCCCGCAGCGACAGCTTCTTGCGCAGGAGCGCGGGGTCGACGTCGACGCCGCGCTTCTTGATCTCGAGCGTCCCGATCCCCCGAGCGCGCAACGCCTGGGAGAGCTTCTTCGGGTCGGCCGGGAGCTGCTCGCGGATGCGAAACGACGAGACGAAGGGACTCGTCAGGGCGGCGTCGGACGTCAGGTACGCGATGCCCGGGGCGAGCATCCCGGCCTCGAGTGCACGGGCGACCTCGCCGATGAGGCGTGCGCGGATGACCGCCCCGTCGGGCTCGTGGACGAACGCGCCGAGCTCGCGCGGCTCGGCGTCGGGAGAGTCGGCCGCAGCGGTCAGCTCCCACGCCTCCTCGCCCCGCACGACGAGCGCCGCGCGGCGCACGTCGTCGCGGGCGAGCGCTCCCGACCACAGGACGAGCTCGATGGTCGAGCCGTCCGCGCTGATCCACTGCGCTTCGACGTCGTCGGGGATCTGACCGCGGTCGAATCCGGGTCCGAGCTTCACCCCGCCGGACCGTTCCTTCAGCAGCGCGAAGACCCAGTCCAGCGAGGGAGACCATTCGGCCGACGACACCTGGCGCGTCTCGGAGTGCCCGGCGGTCCGCCGCGCGGGGTCGAGCCAGACGGCGTCCACGGCGTCGAGGTCGACGTCTTCGGCGCGCGCGTGTGCGACCGTCACGGTGTCGTCGAAGGGCGCGAGGTTGTACGCGGCGATCGCGGCGGTCACCTCGTCGGCGTCGACGGCGTCCACGCGGAGGCCGAGGGCCGCCATGCCCAGGGCGTCCCCGCCGATGCCGCAGCCCAGGTCGGCGACACGCGTCCGTCCGGCGGCGCGGAAGCGCCCCGCGTGACGGGCGGCGATCGACAGGCGCGTCGCCTGCTCGAGGCCGGCACGGGTGAACAGCATCCGGTCGGCGAACGGTCCGAACTTCGCCGCCCCGCGCACGCGCAGCCGGGCTTGGCCGACGACCGCCGACACGAGATCGGGGGAGTGTCCCGCGGCCCGCAGCCGCGACACCGCGCGGGCCGCGTCGTCGGTGGACTCGATGCGGCCCACATCGTCCAGAAGACGGAGGCCGTCGGGTGTGAGCAGGGCGGTCAGCTCGCGGGTATCCACCGATTCAGCCTAGGCGGCGAATGTATTGGCACTCGCGTTGCGTGAGTGCCAGCGCTTCTCTACACTCGGATTAGCACTCTCCCCGCGTGAGTGCTGACAAGTCTTCTGTAACGAGAAAGAAGAGGTAGACCGTGTCGGTTTCCATCAAGCCGCTCGAGGACCGCATCGTCATCAAGCAGGTCGAGGCTGAGCAGACCACCGCGAGTGGTCTCGTCATCCCCGACACCGCCAAGGAGAAGCCGCAGGAGGGCGAAGTCGTCGCCGTCGGCCCCGGCCGCATCGACGACAACGGCAACCGCGTCCCCCTCGACGTCGCCGTCGGCGACCGCGTGCTCTACAGCAAGTACGGCGGCACCGAGGTCAAGTTCGGCGCCGAGGAGTACCTCGTGCTCTCGGCTCGCGACGTGTTGGCGGTCGTCGTCCGCTGATCACCGCGTCAGATCGTTCGAAGGTCCCGGATGCCACGGCATCCGGGGCCTTCGTCGTCTCCGGCGCCGCACGCTCTCGAGATGGCAGGAAAGGGACGGCGGGAGGCGCTCCGGCGCACGAGCGCACCCGTAGGCTGGGTCGGTGACCCCCGCTCCTCCCGCTCCGACCGGCGAGAGCACTCGCGGCGCGCTGTACGCCCTCGGCGCGTACCTGCTCTGGGGCGTCCTGCCGATCTACTTCCTGCAGCTCAAGCCCACCGGCCCGTTCGAGGTCGTGGCGTGGCGGATCATCCTCGCCTTCGTCTTCTGCATCCTCCTGCTGACGGTTCTTCGTGCCTGGCGGCCGTTCCTGGCGATCGTGCGCCAGCCCCGCCTCATGGGTCTCACCGCGGTGGCGGGCGTCCTCATCTACGTCAACTGGCAGACCTACCTGTACGGCGCTCTGACGAACCACGTCATCGAGACGAGCCTCGGCTACTTCATCAACCCCATCGTGACCGTCCTGCTCGGGGTCATCGTGCTCCGCGAGCGCCTGCGGATCGTGCCGTGGATCGCCATCGGACTGGCCGTCGTCGCCGTCGCCGTGATCGTGATCGGGTACGGCGCCTTCCCCTGGATCGCCCTGACGCTCGCGTTCTCCTTCGGCTTCTACGGGCTCGTGAAGAAGCAGATCGGTCCCGCCGTGGATGCCGTGAGCGGTCTGACCCTCGAATCGCTCTGGCTCCTCCCGGTCGCCGCCATCCAGCTGGTGTTCGTCGCGAACCTGACCGGCATCACCCTCGGCACGGCGGGCACGCTGCACACCGTCCTCCTGCTGCTCGCCGGAGCCGTCACCGCCGTCCCGCTGCTGCTGTTCGCCTCGGGAGCGCGGCGTGTGCCGCTCACGGTGATCGGCCTCCTGCAGTTCGTCGCCCCCATCATCCAGTTCGCGATCGGCGTGTGGGTCCTGGGGGAGCCGATGACCGTCGAACGATGGATCGGCTTCGGGCTGGTGTGGGTCGCCCTCATCGTGCTGAGCGCGGATTCGATCGTGATGTCGCGCCGCCACCGCGCCGCCGTTCCGGACGTGGCAGAACCGGTCTGACCGGCCATTTTCTGCGTTATCCGGCCGATCGGGCGAGGCTCCTACGCCATCGCGCACGAGACCGCCAGCGCCGTTATCCGGCTGTGACCACGACGACGCACATCGTTAACGAACGGCAACACGACGAAAACGTGCGTCCGGTTAGGTTTAGGTCACCAGGCGACCTCATGTGTCGCCCAACGTTCATTCACAGCAAGGAGCACTATGAACGTCTTCACGCGTAGCCGCGCGGGCAAGGTCCTGGGCGGTATCGCCCTGGTCGGTGCCAGCGCGCTCGTCCTCGCCGGTTGTTCGGGTGGCGGCGGCAACGACGCCGCAGCCCCCAGCGCGTCCTCCGGCGGCGGCGCCGTGTCCACGGCCGACGGTACGTTCCACGTCGGAACCATCCTCCCCGCCACGGGCAACCTCGCCTTCCTCGGCCCGCCCGAGGTCGCCGGTGTCAAACTCGCCGTCAAGGACATCGAGGCGACGGGCTCCGAGTTCCCCTTCAAGGTCGAGCTCACCGAGCGCGACTCGGGTGACACCACGACCGACATCGCTACCCAGTCGGCGACCGAGCTCGTCGACGGCGGTGCCGACGTGGTCATCGGTGCGGCATCCTCGGGTGTCTCGTTCACCTTCATCGACCAGCTGGTCAACGCCGGCATCGTGCAGATCTCGCCGGCGAACACCTCGCCCGACTTCACCACCTACGCCGACGACGGGTACTTCTGGCGCACCGCTCCCTCCGACGTGCTGCAGGGCCGCGTGCTCGGCAACCTGATGGTCGGCGACGGTGCGGCGAATGTCGGCATCATCTACATCAACGACCCCTACGGCATCGGGCTGAAGGACAACGCGACCAAGGCCATCGAGGCCGCGGGCGGCGAGGTCTCGGTCGCGGTCCCCTACAACCCGGGTGACACGGTCTTCACCTCGCAGGTCGACCAGGTGCTGCAGGCCAAGCCCGACGCGGTCGCGGTCATCGCCTTCGAAGAGACGTCGTCGATCATCCCGCAGCTCGTCAGCACTCAGGGCTACCCGGCGTCGAAGGTCTACTTCGTCGACGGCAACCTGTCGAACTCGTACGAGTTCCCGGCGGGCACGCTCCAGGGCGCCAAGGGAACCCTCCCCGGCAACCCGGCCGACACCGACTTCCAGGCTCGCCTGAAGGAGGTCGACCCCGCGCTCACCGACTTCAGCTACGCGCCGGAGTCCTACGACGCGGTCATCGTCGCAGCTCTCGCTGCAGCGCAGGCCAAGGACGACTCGGGCACGGCCATCCGCGACAACCTGCAGTCGGTCTCCGAGGGCGGCGAGAAGTGCACGACCTTCGCCGACTGCCTCAAGCTCATCAACGCGGGCACGGACATCGACTACGACGGTGTCTCCGGTCCGATCACGTTCGACGAGAACGGCGACCCGACCGAGGCGTACATCGGCATCTACCAGTACGGTGCCGACAACAAGTACACCCTGCTGAACACGGAGTTCGGCTCGCTCAACGAGTGACCTGACACCACGAGAAGGGCCCGGATCCGACAGGATCCGGGCCCTTCCGCGTTCCGCGACTAGGGCGTGAGGCCGCACACGTCCGCCGTGGCGGACAGGATTGCCGCAGCCACGGACGGGGACCGCTCGAGCGGGACGACCGCGTCGCGATCCTCGACCCGGGCGACCAGGTCGAGCAGGGTGCCGACCTTGTCCTCGGCGATCGCGTGCGCATCGCAGCGCTGCGGCGTCAGCGCGATCGTCATCGTCGAGGGCGGATCGTCGGCGCGCACGGTCACGTCCAGCGGCGTCTCGGTGCCGGCGGGGAAGCGCAACAGCGGAGTCCCGCGCAGGGCGCGGAGATCGACGCTCCCCGCCCCACCCTCACCGGTCGGCTCGATGGACACCTCGAGGTCGATGGTTCCGTCTGCACCCGCCGCCGCCGACACGACGGAGATCCGGGCGACGGATGCCACGGCCTCCCTGTCGCACTCGGTCGCAGTCAGACGCGCGAGCACGCCGAGCTCGTCGGTGACGCTCAGGGTTTCTTCGTGAGCACTCCCGTCTTCCTCCACGCGCAGCACCGCCTGAGCCGAAGGGTCGCCGGTGACGCAACCCAGCGCGGGCAGCTTCACCGGGAGATCCACGGTCCGACCGGGGGACAGCGTCACGGGGCGTTTCGTCTCGCCGCCGCCCGGTTGCGTGAGGACGGGAGAAGTGAGCGTCGCAGACGTCACGACGACGGGGGAGCCGCCGTCGTTCGTCACGCGCAGCTGCACGCGCCCCGGAGCGATATCGCCGCGTTGCTGTACGAGGGCGACCGAGACGGGGGGTGGCAGGGCGCTGCTCGCGCACGACGAGAGCGCGACGCCCACCAGGGTGAGCGCCGCGCTCACGGCATATCGGCGTCGGGTCAGGCGCGAGGCTCCCGGTTGTCGCGCTTCGCATCCTCGTCGGCGGCGAGGGTGCCCAGGTACAGCTCGATGACGCGGGGGTCGGTGAGCAGCTCGCGTCCCGTGCCGGTGTACGCGTCTTTGCCCTGATCGAGCACGTAGGCCCGGTGGCAGATCTGCAGGCAGCGGCGGGCGTTCTGCTCGACCATGATGATCGTCACCCCGGCACGGTTGATCTCGGCGACCCGGAGGAACGTCTCGTCCTGGCGGACGGGTGACAGACCCGCGGACGGCTCGTCGAGCAACAGGACGGATGGGTCCATCATGAGGGCGCGACCCATGGCGACCATCTGTCGCTCACCGCCCGAGAGCGAGCCCGCACGCTGACGGCGCCGCTTCGCCAGCTCGGGGAACAGGCCGCTGACGAACTCGAACCTCTCCGCGAAGACCTTGGGGCGCTGGAAGAGCCCCATCTGCAGATTTTCCTCGATCGACAGGCTCGGGAACACGTTGTTGTTCTGCGGGACCATGCCGACGCCCTTGCCGACGAGCTTGTCGGCCTTCAGCGAGGTGATGTCCTCGCCGTTGAGCAGCACGGCGCCGCCGCGGATCTTCACCTGTCCGAAGATGGCCTTCAGCAGCGTCGACTTGCCGGCGCCGTTGGGGCCGATGATGCCGATGAGGTCGCCCTGGTAGGCATCGACGGTGCAGCCGTTGAGGATGTTCACGCCGGGCAGGTAACCCGCGACCAGGTCGTCGGTGCGCAGCACCGCGGTCCGGGTTTCGGTTGCGATCTGGGACATCAGAGCTTCCCGTCCTTCTCGTCGGCGATGAGCTCCGCTTCCGCTTCCGCGGCGGCCTCGGCCTGAATGGTCTCGAGCTGCGACGTGGTCATGTCACCGAGATCGGTGTCGTGATGAGCGCCCAGGTAGGCGTCGATCACGGCCTGGTCGCTCATCACGGTCTCGGGCGGGCCCTCGGCCACCACTCGGCCTTCGGCCATGACGACGACCCAGTCCGAGATGTGGCGCACCATGTGCATGTCGTGCTCGACGAACAGCACGCTCATCCCCTCCTTCTTCAGGTCGAGGATGTGCCCGAGCAGGCTCTGGGTGAGCGCCGGGTTGACGCCCGCCATCGGCTCGTCGAGCATGACGAGCTTGGGGTCGCTCATGAGCGCGCGCGCCATTTCGAGGAGCTTGCGCTGGCCGCCCGAGAGTGACGCGGCGAAGTCCTCGCGCTTGGCGTCGAGCTTGAACCGACGCAGGAGGTCGTCCGCACGCGTGGTGTTCTCGGACTCCTGCGAGCGCCAGATCGCCGGGATCAGGGCGCGGAAGATGTTCTCGCCCTTCTGCCCGCGGGCGCCGAGCAGCATGTTCTGCAGCACGGAGAGACGCCCGAGCGACTTGGTGAGCTGGAATGTGCGCACCATGCCCTTCCGGGACACCTTGAACGCCGGGACGCCGGCGAGGTTCGAACCTTCGAAGCTCCAGCTGCCCGTGTTGGGCTTATCGAAGCCCGTCAGCAGATTGAACAGCGTCGTCTTCCCGGCCCCGTTCGGGCCGATGAGGGCGGTGATCTGTCCGCGGGGGATCTCGAGGTGGTCGACGTCGACGGCTTTGAGGCCGCCGAACTGACGAGTGACGCCGTCGGCGACGACGATCGGATCGACCTTGGCGCAGCCGGGTCCGACCTCGCCCTTGACGAGCGGGTGGGTGACGGTCGTGTCAGACATTGAACGACAGCTCCTTCTTGTTGCCGAAGATGCCCTGTGGCCGGAAGATCACGAGGAGCATCAGTCCGATGCCGACGAGGATGAAG
>JARBUN010000141.1 GCA_029239635.1 Microbacterium sp.
GGTCGCTGAAGTCGTCGGCCGGGACGTGGACGGATGCCACGACGTCACCGTCCATCTCGAGGGAGATGAACTGCTTTCCGACGCTCCCCGGCTCCTGCAACGACGAGGTGCCGGGGACGTCGCGGACGTCGAGCCGCAGCTCGTCGCCGTACCCGGCGACAGCGCCGGCGGCCAGGGCGTCGGCCCGCGTGGAGCCCACGGCGATGCCGTGGGTCGTGCGGACGGGGTGTCCGTTGACGTCGGCGGCGGTCACCGACAGCCGTCCTGGCCCATCGGGCGGCGCGAGGAACCGCAGTCCGGGCCATTCGTAGGCGACGACGCCGGTGTCCCCACCGGCGGGGGCGATGACGTCCGAGCTCGTCGGGTCGGCCCCCAGGGCGGAGACCCAGTCGTCGACGGCGCTCGCACCGTAGTCCAGCGGGTCCTGCGCGCTCCCGCCCTCGACCGTCGCGTGATCGAGCGTGAGCACGATCACCGACGCCGCGGAGACGACCTCGACGGCGGGAAGGGCCTGAGCGGACGCCGTCGGAACCGTGGCGACGTCGGCCAGGCTCAGCGAACTCGTCGCGGAGCTGCACGAGCCGAGGCCGAACGTCAGGCCGAGCAGCGCGATGCTGCCGGCGAGAGCGGTTCGGGAGGGACGCACGCTTTCGAACCTAGCGGTGCGGCGACGTCTCTTCCTCACTCGATTCGGAAATTCAACCCCCCTCATGCAGGACAACGAGCGACATAGCGTGGCCTCATCGGGAAAGACCCGAGCATGACGCGGGAGGAGCCGACATGGGACTCGACGACAAGATCAAGAACGCCGCTGAAGACCTCACCGGCAAGGGCCTTCAAGTAAGCCGCCCTCCCCGGATGCCCCGACCGCCCAGGTCGGGGCATTCGTCGTTTCCCCCGCGATAATGGCGACATGACCGATGCTGTTCCCACCGAGACCCCCACGCCGGTCTCGGGTACTCCCGTCGTCCTGCGCGCTCACGGCTACGAAGCCGCGATCGCCGGTGTCGGCGCCTCCCTGCGCTCTCTGACGTTCGAGGGACGCGATCTCGTCGTGCCCTTCGCGGAGGACGAGCTGCGCCCCGCCTACCGCGGGACCACGCTCGCCCCCTGGCCCAATCGGGTGGTCGACGGCCTCCATCGCTTCGGTGGCGAGGAGCACCAGCTCGCGCTCACCGAGCCCGACCGCGCGCACGCGCTGCACGGGCTCCTCTCCTGGGCGAACTGGAACATCCTCCACGCCTCCGACGATGCGGTGACCCTCACGGCCACCGTTCCCGCCCAGGCGGGATACCCCTGGTGGCTCGTCGTCTCGACCACCTATCGACTGGATGCCGAGGGGCTGACGCAGACGGTCCGGCCGACGAACCTCGCGGACACGCCGGCTCCGTGGGGCACCGGTCCGCACCCGTACCTCGTCGCGGGTCCCGCGACCCTCGACGAGTGGACTCTCGGGCTTCCGGCCGACACCGTGCTGGAGGTGACGCCGGACCGCCTTGCTCCGGTGGCGCTGGCATCCGTCACCGTCGACGCGGAGCGCTTCGACTTCCGGGCCGCTCGCGTGCTCGGTGCGGTCGAGATCGACCACGCGTACACGGGATTGATCCGGGATGCCGACGCTCGCGCGACCGTGACGCTCACCGACCCGTCGGGAACGGGCGTGGCGATGTCGTGGGACGAGTCCTGCCCGTGGGTGCAGATCCACACGGCCGATCTGCCGGCGGGGCCCGGGACTCCGGGACACCGCGCGGGACTCGCCGTCGAGCCGATGACGTGCGCGCCGGACGCGTTCAACGACGATGCCTACGACTACGACACCGGGGTGATCGCCCTGGCTCCGGGGGCGTCGCACGAGGCCGGGTGGACGATCTCGGCGCGCTGAGTCGTATTCCCGCACAGAGCCGCCCCGCCGCTGACGCGACGGGGCGGCTCTGTGCGGGTGTCAGACGACCTGGGCGCCGCACATCCCGCAGTCGCCACCCGCCGACACCTCGACGAAGCAGTCGGGGCACATCGTGCGCATGGGGCGGTCGGTGATCGCCACGGCCTTGGGGGTGCTCGGACGACGCTCCGCGCGCGGCGCGGCGCTGCGCGCCCGCTTGATCTCGACGGGCGCGGGCGGCGGGGGAGCGACGGCGGGCTTGTGCGTCTCGCAGTAGAACCGCACGAAACCGCCGTGGTGCTTCGGGTGGCGGTGCTTGACCGCCCAGAGTTCGGTGCGCTCGATCAGTGCGCCGTCCGTGCCGCACGCCACACAGCGGGTGGGCTCACCGGGAACCACGTCGGCGACGAGGACCGGGACGTCGAAGGCGATGGCATCCCTCCAGTCGGAGGAGGACACGATCTTCATGGGGGACCCTTCCGGAGGCGGTTCGGGCCGCCTCCCTCTCAACGGTACGCCCCGGCTGAGCGTCGTGTGACGGTTTCTCCCCCGTAAGGGGGTGGACACCGCCTCCGAGTCGGCCGATAGGTTGGAAGGAATTCCCCCGCACCGCCTCGCGCGGTGCCTGTTGAAGGAGAACCATGGAACTTGCTGCTCTGGGGGCGATCGGCATCGTCGTGGTCATCGCACTCGTCGTCGTCATCGTCGTCTTCCTCATCGTCGCGGGCTTGATCCGCGGCTGGTACCGCGTCGCCAAGGCCGACGAAGCCCTGGTCATCGTCGGTAAGCGTCAGAGAAGCGCGGACGGCGAGTCGTCGCGCATCACCGTCATCACGGGCGGCGGCGCCATCGTCAACCCGCTCACCCAGCGTGGCGAGATGATCTCGCTGCGGGCTCGTCAGATCAAGATGGAGCCGACCGCGCAGTCGTCCAACGGCGTCACGGTGAACGTCAGCGGTGTCGCCCTGGTGAAGATCGGCTCCGACCCCGAACAGGTGCGTCGCGCGGCCGAGCGTTTCGCCTCGCAGGACAAGGCCATCGAGCAGTTCACGACCGAGCAGCTCGAGGGTGCCCTGCGCGGAGTCGTCGCGACGCTGACCGTCGAAGAGCTCATGCGCGACCGCCAGCGGCTGTCGGATCAGATCGCCGAGGGGATCAAGGGCGACCTGTCGTCGCAGGGGCTGATCCTCGACTCGTTCCAGATCCAGGGTGTCACCGACAGCAACGGGTACATCTCGGCCCTGGGCGCCACCGAGGTCGAGCGCGTCAAGCGCGAGGCCGAGGTCGCGCGCATCAACGCGGTCCGCGAGATCCGCGCGCGCCAGATCGCCACCGACGAGGCCAACCTCATCGAGCAGACCAAGCTGGACAAGAACAGCGCCGCGGCCAAGGCCGAGGTCGGCCGTGCCAACGCCGAGGCCGAGCAGGCCGAGGCGCTCACGCGTGCCGAGCGTCGTCAGGCCGTGCTGCAGCAGGAAGCGCAGAACACGCAGGCCCGCCTCGAGTCCGAGGTCGCCCGCGTCGCCGACGCCGATCTGTACCAGCGCCAGAAGGATGCCGACGCCGAGGCGTACGCGCAGATCAAGGCGGCCGAGGCCCGTGCGCAGATCGCGGAGCAGGAAGCCGCGGCCGTCCGGGTGCGCGCCGAGGCCGACGCACAGGCCGTCCGTCTCGCCGGTGAGGCGCGCGCCGAGGCCATTCGCGCCGAGGCCGAAGCCCTCTCGCACAACCAGGAGGCGCTGCTCGCGCAGCGCGCTCTCGAGGCGCTCGTGCCGATGATGGCGGAGTTCGCCAAGGGCTACGACCGCGTCGGCAACATCACCGTGCTCGGCGGTGAGGGGGCCAGCGGCCACCTCGCGACGGAGTCGGCGACGGGCCTGCGCTCGTCGTTCGAGGCCGTGAAGGCAGCGACCGGTATCGATCTCACGCAGATCATCCAGGGACGTGTCGTGGCGGACTCCTTCGCGACCGCCCAGCGCCCGGGAGAGAACGCACCTGCGGCGACGCCCTCGTACCCCGCGCCGACCACGGCTTCGAGCACGCCCGCGGCCTCGCCCGCGACCGAGGGCTGATCAGGGCGTTCTCATGCCCGAGGCACCTGAAGTCGAGGCGCTCACGCTGTTCCTGCGTGAGCGCCTCGCCGGTCACACAGTCCGCGAGGTCGATCTCGTGGAGGGGCGCGCGCTGAAGACCCGCGGCCGTCCGCTCACCGAACTGATCGGCCGGACGGTCACGGGCGCCGCGCGTCACGGCAAGCACCTCGACCTCGATCTCGACGGCGTGCACCTGGGGATCGGCTTCGGCCGCGCCGGCTGGGCGACGTGGCAAGACGAGGGGGACATCGCCGTCGAGTCGCCGGCGCCCGAGATCGCCCGCGTCGTCTTCGATCACGGCATCCTGGGCCTCACCGATGCGGGGGAGTGGCTCTCGATGCAACTGCACGTCGTGGACGCTCCCGACGACGTGCCGGCGGTGGCGAAGCTGGGACCGGATGCCGTCGACCCGGGCTACTCGCGGGAGATGCTCGCGGCCGCCCTGGGCGGACGACGGAAGCAGCTCAAAGCGCTGCTCCAGGAACAGGAGACGCTCGCGGGGATCGGGAACGCCTACTCGGACGAGATCCTGTACGCCGCGCGTCTGTCGCCGACGGCGCACGCCGCAGCCCTCAGCGAAGACGACATCACGCGGCTGCACCTCGCGCTGCACGACACGCTCACGGCCGCGGTGATCGCGCGGCGGGGAGTTCCGATCGCGGAGCAGAAGGCGGCGAAGGTCGCGTCGATGCGCGTCCACGGGCGAACGGGCGAGCCGTGCCCCGAGGGGGACGGCGTCATCGAGGACATTCCGGGCACGAAGGGTGCCGGCCAGTGGTGTCCGTCCTGTCAGACCCTCCCCGCCGGCGCGGCGTGAACACGTCGGCCCCCCACCGCGGTGCGGGGCCGACCTCGAGGGCGAAGTGGTGCGACGGGCTGACCCCCGTGCCGGCCCGCGGCGACCTCCACGCCGTGCTTCGCGGTGAACGCGGGCAGGTCGTCGGGGTTGCGGCTCGAGACCAAACCCTGGTCGACGTGCACCTCTTCGTCGACCCAGGTCGCCCCCGCGTTGCGCAGGTCGGTCTGGAGGGTGGGGTAGCTGGTGAGTGTCCGGCCCTTCAGCGCGTCGGCCTCGGTGAGGATCCATCCGCCGTGGCAGATGACGGCGACGGGCTTGTGCTGCGCGAAGAAGTCGCGGGTGAAGG